>CAYXQX010000072.1:0-11686 GCA_964467485.1 uncultured Porphyromonadaceae bacterium
GAAAAATATAACTGACCTGGGTTGCATTATCCATTATAACTCAAAACTTGGTAAAGACATTAATTACAAAGAGTTAAAAGAAAAATATGATGCTACCATCCTAACTATCGGCTCCCAAAAAGGAACAGGTGTGGGATGCCCGGGTGATAATGCCGGAAATGTTTTTAGCGGTATCAATTTTCTCAGGAATATAGAGATGACCGGACAAAAGCCTGATTTCTCAGGTAAAACATGCGCAGTAGTGGGGGGAGGAAATACGGCAATGGACTGTTGTAGAACTGCCATGAGGCTCGGTGCATCAAAAGTCTACGTTGTTTATCGCCGTACCGAAAAAGAAATGCCGGCCAACCCTATCGAAATCCATGAGTCAAAAGAGGAAGGCATTGAATATCTATTCCTTAATAATCCTGCAAAGGTGAATAAAGACGCCAATGGTGATATAAAGTCAATGTCACTCATTAAAATGGAACTAGGCGCTCCTGATGCATCCGGCCGTAGACGACCAGTGCCCATTGAAGGATCAGAATACGACCTTGATATTGATATCCTCCTGGCTGCAATTGGTCAGAAAACTCAAGTGAACTTCATGGATGATGTCAATAGCGCAACTGAAAAGGGTGAGCTGCAAATTAATAGGTGGGGCAATATTGATGCAGATCCTAAAACTTTGCAAACAGGGATAAAAAGCATTTTTGCTGCCGGTGATGGTGTAACCGGACCAGCAACCTTGATCGAAGCAATTGCTCAGGCTAAAATTGCTTCCAGGAGCTGCGACCAATACCTGAAAAATGAAGAAATAATTCCGGCTAAAAAAGAATTTGTCTCTAAAAAAGATAACTTCCGCAAACAAGAACATTCTGAATATCAGGACAAATACTCCAAACAGTTGAGAAGAGAAATGCCTCTGATACCACCCAAACAAAGACAAAATTTCAATGAGGTGGAATTAGGCTATTCCGAAGAAATGGCATTAGAAGAAACTTCCAGGTGCCTGGAATGCGGATGCTCAGAATATTATAGCTGTGACCTTAAATCATTGTGCGACGAGTATGGTGCTGATCAACAAAAATATGCAGGCGATTACCAAAGCTACCAAATCAGGTTTGATCACCCGTATATTGAGATCGATTCCAATAAATGCATCCTTTGTTCCCGCTGTGTAAGAATTTGCCAGGAGATTACCGGTGCCAATGCCTTAGGACTGGTAAACAGAGGATTTGAAACCTATGTGGCTCCAAGCATGGGCGACAAACTAGCTGATACTGAGTGTGAGTCCTGTGGATTATGCATTTCGGCCTGCCCAACAGGGGCCATAACAGAAAATAAAACCTTCAAACCAGGTCCGGTAAAACTAGAAGCCAAAGCAGGCATATGTAATTTTTGCTCCATAGGATGTACTCTTAATTATGAGGAACATAGCGGATTTACCTGGAAAATATCCGGAGGTGAAGGAAGAGTAAATCCTGGTGCTAACCTGTGTAAGTATGGAAAATTTGGGTATTCATACCTGAACGACAAAAATAGAATCACAAAACCACTGCTCAGAAAAGGCGATGAATTTGTTGAAATCACTTTCGACCAGGCTTTTGAGCAAATTAAGGGTAAAATAAAAAATGTTTATCCTGATGAAAACGCCTTTTTCGCAGGTGCTCGCCTTAGTAATGAAGAGATGTATCTTATTCAAAGACTCGCAAGAGGAGGTGTTAAAACAAATAACATTAATAGCTTCCATTACCTTGGAAGAGGAGAAGCATACAGGAATAGCTCCGATATTAATACTCCCTTTGAGGAAATCAAAGGAGCCTCCAGGATATACCTCTTTGGTTCTGAAATCCATGATGATAATGCCGTAGCCGGATTTATGGTTAACAAAATAAAAAATGATAACAATATACCTGTATCCTATATCAGTTTGAATGATGAATCAAAACTAAAAAAGAAAGCAGATCAGGTCATTATCCTTGAGTCATATTACGCATTCCTCAAAGCTGTGATTCATTTCCTTCTAGCAGATAAAACAGAAAATGCATTATACATTAGTGATCGCTGTAGCAACTTTAAAGATTACAAAACAAAAACCCTGCAAAGTGATTATCAGCATTGGATAAAAAAATCAGGATTGGACCAGGAAACTATTGAAGAATTTGCAACATCCTTTTATAAAGAACAAAATGCTGTTTTGCTTTTCAGCGAAAAAAATGTTTCTGGTAACGAGACACATGAACTAAAAAACCTGTTCCTCCTCACCGACAAACTGGGCAGAACGTCCTCAGGACTTATCTGTCTTAAAGAAAAAAACAACTCCCAGGGTATATGGGATATGGGTATCAACCCTAAAACAACCTGCGGCTCAAGAAATATGTCTGACCCGGATGTTGTGAAAACTCTAGCTGAAAAGTGGGGAGTCGACAATATCCCTACAGATTCTGATATTGACACAGTGGGTCTTTTACAAAGGGGAAAAATCAAAAACATGTTCATTTTTGGAGAAGATCCTGTCGGTTGCACCATTTATTTAGAAGAGATAGAAGCCTGGATGGAAAAATCCGAATTCATAGTAGTACAGGATTATTTCATGACAGAAACAGCTAAAATGGCAAACATCATTCTGCCGGCGTCTATACCTATGGAGATAAAAGGAAGTTTCACTAACACCCAGAGGGTTGTACAAGAGTTCTATCCTACCAGAATAAGCAAGCTGGAGTTGGATGCTCCAGAGCAATTGATTAAATTAGCTGAAACCCTTGGACTCATTGGATTAAATGATTCTGATGAGGCCATAATGGAAGCGTTTTCTATAATAGCCGACAGAAAACCTGAAAGCATGCATCAGTTTATCCATACTGAAAATGACAATGTTATCTGTTACTTTGATCATGGATGTGATAGTTTGGTAGAAAGATTCGACAAAGAATTTGAAAATGCATTTAAGTAGTGGCAATTAATCTAAATAATTGAGTTATGAAGAACTTCAAAGACATTAATGAGATATTAGATTTTGCCATTCAGGCAGAACAAGGTGCTGTAAACCTCTATACCGGACTTGCTGAAAAGTCGCAGGTTAATGAAATGAAAATAGTATTCATGGAATTTGCCAAAGAAGAAATGGGACATAAAGCAAGATTATTGAAGATCAAAGAAGAGGGGATTATCGACCTTCCAAATGAGAAAGTTAATGATCTAAAAATCAGCGACTATACTAGCGATATCATTCCAAGCGACAACATGGACTATCAGGAGGCCCTTGTACTTGCCATGAGCCAGGAAAAAGCAGCCTTCAAACTATACTCAAAACTGGCAGAAAGATCTCCGAATGAGGCATACAAAAACCTCTTCCTATCTCTGGCTCAGGAAGAAGCCAAACACAAGCTAAGGTTTGAGCTTGAATATGACGAGTTCGTTCTCAGAGATAATTAGAATGCTCCTACAGGTTTTCAGCTGGTTAGGGTAGTACCATATTTTGTTTTAGTACGTTTACTTATTACCTTTGCCCCGCTTATTCAGAAGTATGTTTCATCAAAATGCAAGACATTCAAAAGTATTGTATAAGAAGACATTAGTCATTCTGGTCATGATCATAGCCCCTATGTTCATGCTTAGCGTAAATGCACAGTTCAAGGCAACAAAAGTCACCCGTTCCAATAATATCATGGTTCAGGAAGGCAAGAAGTACTACCTGCATGAGGTTAAGGAAGGACACACCTTATATTCTGTTTCCAAAGCCTACAAGGTATCACAAAAAACTCTTAGTCAAGAGAATCCAAATGTACCCCATATCTCTTCCGGAACTTTACCCCTGGGCGTAGTGATCAGGATACCATACGTTGAGATAATCGAATCATCACCTGAAACTGAAAAAGATTATAACAAGTATCACTACCATATAGTGGAAGCAAAAGAAACACTATCAAGCCTTTCCAGGCAGTATAAAATCCACTACAAAAAAATTATTGAGCATAATCCCGGAGTTGAAAACAGTTTGCAGATAGGGCAAGAGATTAGAATTCCTAAAACACAGATTGCTCCTTTAAGGGAAGTCTATGTCGCTCCTGATACAGTTTTTCTCTATCACACGGTAGTCAAGGGGGAAAACACAATTAGGGTGGCAAACCAATATGGTATCAAAGTAAGAGATCTTAAGAAAGCAAACCCAGGTGTGAGATGGGGATTGAAAGAAAACGAGATCATAAAAATACCTAAGAATCTGATTACCAATACCGAAATGCTAGCCAGCAGGAAAGATACTGAGATAAAGAAGGATATCGTGGCTATTGTTGAGGATGAGGAAATCAAGGAACCCGATGTTAATTCAAATCCTGAGTGCATCAACTATCTAAGGCCTCATGATGATGAGGTTTTTGAGGTTGCTTTCTTGCTGCCTCTTTACCTCGAAACTAATGACACACTTCATTTAAACGACACACTTCCCTTTTCAGCATACGACATATACGACGTAAGGTTCCTTGAGTTTTATGAGGGTGCCCTTATGGCTATCGATTCCTTAAAAAATTATGGTTTGAGAATGAACGTCAATGTGTATGACACCGAGAGGGATCCTGTTGTGGTTAGAGATTTATTCGAGAGCCACCGCCTCGATAATGCCAATCTTATTATCGGCCCAGTTTACAGTCGCCCTCTGGCTGTTGCTTCAGATTACGCCATGGAAATGAAGATTCCACTCGTCTCACCACTATCAGCAAATGGAATTGGCTTGAAGAAAAATCCTTATTTATTCCAGGTTAATCCCGGGGATGAAACACAGTATGAGTTAACAAGTATTTTTCTTTCTGATTTTTACGACATGAATATTATTATGATTCAGGACACTAGCAGTCTGAATCCTATTCACCGAAAAAGCGGCAACAAGATATTTGATTATTTAACATACAGGGTTGCCCCCGAAGATCTCCTTTCCGAAAAAGTAAAATTTCACCCAACTTTTTCAGAAGAACTCCCGGACAAAGCTGTAATGGCACCAGTTGAAGACATGCTGAGCCTCGGACGAAAAAACCTGGTTCTTATTCCTTCTGATAATAAAATATTTGTTACTGACATTATTAATAAACTCAATGCACTGGCCCTTTATTATGATATCACCGTTTTTGGCAGGCCTGAGTGGGGCTCCAATGAGGCTTTAGAATTGGAGTACATGTATAATCTAAACCTTCATTATTATACAAACTTCAGTAATCCCTATGTAGATTATAGTGACTCCCTGACACTGGACTTCTGTAAGAAATACAGGATGAACTGGAACAATGAACCCAGTCGCTTCAGCTTCCAGGGGTTTGATGTGAGTTATTATTTCTTTAAAGCTCTTTATTTGTATGGGAACGAATTTCTACAATGTGTCAATTGCTGGGAAAATGTGCTCAACCACCATCCTCTTCAAACACAGTTTTGTTTTCACAAATACCCTTCCGGTAAGGGATATGAAAATCAGGCTTTATCAATAATTCGTTATAATAAAGAAACTCTCACTAAGGAGAAAATTAGATCCACCCTACTGCTATATCCTTCCGGAGAAGCAGAGGATGGAAATAACTAATTTGATAATATATTCTTAGGATCCCAGAGTAGCTACCATTACTGCTTTGATGGTATGCAGTCTGTTTTCGGCCTCATCGAATACAATGGAATGTTCTGATTCAAAAACATCTTCAGTCACTTCCATTCCGTCCAAGCCATATTTCTTAAAGATTTCTTCTCCCAGAACAGTTTCCCTGTTATGGAATGCAGGCAGGCAATGCAGAAATTTAACATCAGGATTACCTGTCATCTCAATCACATCAGCATTAATCTGATAAGCTTTCAGTAATTCGATCCTCTCTTTCCACACCTCTTCCGGCTCTCCCATTGAAACCCAAACATCGGTATAAAGAAAATCACATCCTTCAACTGCCGTCTTCACATCATCAGTAATTGTAATGCTGGCGCCTGTCGATTTTGCAATCTCTTTACACATATCCACCAGTTCATCAGAAGGTTGCACCTCTGTTGGTGCAGCGATTCTTACATCCATCCCCATTTTAGCACCGCCAACTAAAAGAGAGTTACCCATATTATTTCTAGCATCGCCCAGGTAGCAAAAAGACATCTGATTCAGAGCCCCACCATGATGTTCAATCATAGTCATAAAATCAGCCAATACCTGTGTTGGATGATACTCATTTGTTAAACCATTCCATACAGGAACACCAGCATATTCCGAAAGCTCTTCAACCACTTTTTGTCCATGTCCACGATATTCAATACCGTCATACATCCTACCAAGCACACGGGCTGTGTCCTTCATAGATTCTTTATACCCTATTTGTGAACCGGATGGCCCCAGATATGTAACATGAGCACCCTGGTCCAGGGCTGCAACCTCAAAAGCACACCTGGTACGTGTTGAAGCCTTTTCAAATATCAATGCAATATTCTTACCTGTCAGGCGTGCTTGTTCATACCCGCCATATTTCGCTGCTTTCAAATCCATTGAAAGGTCCAGTAAAAAATCTATTTCCCTTGGGGTGAAGTCTAATAGTTTTAAAAAACTTCTGTTTCTTAGATTAAATGCCATTTTCCTAAATATTATTCTTTTTTTAAATCTTTATTATCATATTCCATAGTGATTTTAGTCCCGAAAGACTTATCCTCCAGCTTAAATGCTTCAGTAATAATTGCTTTTTCGCCACCATTTTTAATAAACTCCAGGCAGGCTCTGATCTTGGGAGCCATACTCCCTTCAGAGAATTGACCTTTTCCCAGGTGGCTAACCGTATCTTTATAATTAAGAAACTCAAGTTTCTCCTGATCCGGCTTTCTGAAATTACTGTATACAAAATCCACATCTGTAAGGATGTAGTACTCATCTGCCTCTATACGTGCAGCCAGTAAAGATGATGCCAGATCCTTATCGATAACAGCTTCTGCAGCCTTGAGATTACCATCAGGACCATACATAACCGGAATACCACCTCCTCCGGCTGCAATAGTTATAACACCACCTCGGGCCAACTCCCTGATCACTTTTTGATTGATGATTTGCACCGGCCTGGGCGAAGGAACAACGCGCCTCCAGCCATCTTTAACCTTAACCTCCTCCTTGAATTCCCAACCATGAACCTTCGATAGCTTGTCTGCTTCTTCCTTATTATAGATCTTCCCCACCCTTTTAGTTGGCTTATGGAATGCAGGATCATCACTCTCTACAACCACAGCTGTAACCAGAGTAACAACCTCTTTATCAATATTATGCTTCTTCAAAATATTCCGTAGCATCCTTTCAATCATGTAACCTATCCCACCCTGGGAATCAGCTACGCAAATATCCAGAGGCATTTGCGGAATATTATAAACCTGCTCCCCAGCTTCATTTCGCATAAGGATATTTCCCACTTGCGGACCATTGCCATGAGTAAGTACGAGGTCATATCCTTCATTGATAAGGAAAATCAGATTCTCAAGCGTGTCGGTAGTGTTCTGCTCCTGTTCATCTATGGTTCCCTGTTGGTCTCCACGAAGAAGAGCGTTTCCTCCTAATGCAATAACAGCTAGTTTTTTCATCACCTTTGAATTGAGGTTTACAAAGCTAAAAATATTTTTGAATTTCAATCGTTACTATGGTGCCGGATTAGCCATGAATACAGTATTTCTCAGCCTGAACCCGGATTTCATTTTGGAGCATTTTTTTCCTAATTTAGGCAATTAATCTTCTCCTGCTAATACGCTTATTTAACAAGTAAATATACGAACTTATATAATGGCCAAAGCCAAAAAAAAGAAGCCCGCTTCATCTAAAAAGAAAAAAAAGCTGAAGTTTAACGTTGATAACCGCATCAGGATCGTCCTGGGTTTGATATTTCTTTTCATCACAATTTTTGCGGGGATATCCCTGATTTCATATTTTTTCACCTGGCAGGCTGATCAGAGCTTTCTCGATCTTGATCAGAGTGGAGTTCTTGCTGATCCTGATATTAAAGTGGAAAACTGGGCCGGCAAAGCAGGCGCTTTAATTGGCAACCTATTTATTTACAAGTGGTTCGGGATATCTTCGCTAATATTTATTATGCTCATAGGGCTTATTAGCCTGGCTCTGCTAGGTGCAAAACCCATGCCTTTGGGCAGAACAATCAAGTACTCACTTATGATGATTATTTGGTTGTCAATTGGATTAGCTTTTGCTTTCGGTGACACCGTTTTCTTGCTTGGCGGAGGGCATGGTAAGTATATCTCAGAGTGGCTTTCTGCCCTTTTAGGATCTCTCGGCACAGGAATACTCATACTTGTATCCGGACTGGTAATAATTGTTTTTATCTTCAGGATAACCCTTGAAAGGCTCAGTGTTTTCAAGAAAAAGCAAAAAATCAATAGTCTGATTGAGGATGAGGATAATAAAGATCAAGCTTTTGAAGTTGTGGATCGTGCGTCGGATAATAATGATGAATCTACCTTCGATGATGGAAATGTATCTGTATCTGTTGATGAGAACGATCAAATTGAAGTAGATTTTAATCCTGATGTACCCGATCGTCCTGTTATGGAGAACGAGGAGATGAATGATAAGACAATTTCTCCTGAAATGACAGTAGAAAACACTACTGAGCGACAAGAAGAAACTGGTGATAAAAAACAACCGGGAATGATGGAGGATTATGATCCCACTCTGGATTTGGAGAACTTCAAATTTCCAGGTCTTGATCTGCTGCAGGATCATTCAACAAGCAATACCAAAGTAAGCGATGAAGAGCTTATCGGAAATAAAAACAAAATTGTTGAGACTCTTGGGAATTATAAAATCACTATTGAAAAGATAAAAGCTACTATTGGGCCAACAATAACCCTGTATGAAATTATTCCTACCCCGGGTATACGGATATCCAGAATAAAAAACCTTGAAGATGACATTGCCCTGAGTCTATCTGCACTGGGTATAAGGATAATAGCACCTATCCCTGGTCGTGGAACTATTGGTATTGAGGTCCCAAACAGAAAACCGGAAATCGTTTCAATGTTTTCTATCCTTAATTCAAAGAAATTCCAGGAATCTACAGCTGAATTACCCATTGCTCTTGGCAAGACAATTTCCAATGAGACATATATGCTTGATCTGGCCAAGATGCCTCACTTACTGGTTGCCGGCGCCACAGGTCAAGGTAAATCGGTAGGATTAAATGCCATTATTGCTTCAATTCTATACAAGAAGCATCCCTCCCAGGTGAAGTTTATTATGGTCGACCCAAAAAAGGTTGAACTTACTCTTTACAGCCGGATGGAGAAGCATTACCTTGCTCAGATTCCCGACGCCGAAGAACCAATTATCACCGATATCAAACAAGTAATCTTTATGCTCAACTCCCTCAGTACGGAGATGGACGATAGATATAATCTGCTCAAAAAAGCAGAAGTTAGGAATATCAAGGAGTACAATAGCAAGTTTATAAAAAGACGGTTGAACCCGGAGAAAGGTCATCGCTACCTACCTTATATCATCATGATTATTGATGAGTTTGCCGACCTGATAATGACAGCCGGAAAGGAAATTGAAATACCTCTTACACGTATAGCACAGCTTGCCCGGGCCATTGGCATACACATGGTTATCGCAACCCAGAGGCCGTCCACCAATATCATCACAGGTACCATAAAAGCCAATTTCCCAGCCAGAATAGCATTCAGGGTATCTTCAATGATCGACTCCAGAACAATACTCGATAGCCCAGGTGCAAACCATCTTGTGGGACGAGGAGACATGCTGGTTTCTGAAGGGGCTGATCTGGAAAGACTGCAATGTGCCTTCATCGATACACCTGAGGTGGAAGCTGTGACCAAACATATAAAACAACAACAAGGCTACCCCGGTCCCTGGCTCTTACCTGAACCAAAATCCGAAGAAGGTGATGAGAACGCATCGGTTAGCCTCGATAAACTTGATGAGCTATTTGAGGAAGCCGCACGATTAGTAGTCACCTCACAACAAGGCTCCACGTCCAGTATCCAAAGAAGATTCTCCATTGGTTATAACCGAGCCGGAAGAATCATGGATCAACTGGAAGCTGCAGGTATAGTGGGGCCAGCAGATGGAAGCAAACCCCGACAGGTCTATTATACCGATTCTTATAGTTTGGAAAAATTCCTGAATAAACAGACAGGTGGCGAAATATAATTGTTATATTCTCAAGGAGGAGGTAAATTATCCTGATGAATAATAAAGTGGTGCAGTATTTGCGTTTATTTAAAAAATAATTCCATGAAACATATCCTTTTGCCATTGGTTTTAATGCTGTCGGTGTTTGCAAATGCCCAAACTGATCCCGGTGCAATACTCGATAAAGTATCCTCTACTCTCCAGTCATATGATGCCATGAAAGCCGACTTCTCTTTCTCCCTGGAAAACGCAGAGGCTGATATTTACGACTCATACGAAGGAAGCCTGGTAATGCAGGGAGAAAAATTCAGATTATCCCTGATGGGAATGCTGGCCGTCAGCGACGGTAAGACAATGTGGGTGTACATGGAAGAGTTTAATGAAGCTAACATTATGGATCCTTCCGATAGTGATTTTTTCAATCCAAAAAGCATTTTCAACATTTATAAGGATGATTTTAATCTTAAATACCTGGGTAAGGAAAATGGAAAAGATAAGATTGAACTAATTCCAAAGGAAGAAAACGATGATTATAAGCTATTAATTCTACAAACCGACCCTGCTAAAAACCAGATTAAGGAGGTGTTTTATCAAGGTCTTGACGGGAATAATTATGTCATAAAAATCAAAAATATGATGATAAACATCCAACTTGATGATAGGTTTTTTATTTTTGACAAAACAAAACACCCCGGAGTGGAGATTTTTGATATGCGTTAATCGAAACCTAAGTACTTCTTATGCAAAACATTACTCTTGTTATCATATTCTTTTCTGTACCCATTTTAATAATTTATTTGTGTGAAAAATTCCAATGGGTCAACAAAGTTGGAGCAATACTATGGGCATACGCCATCGGGATAGTACTTAGGGTACTAAATATTGTACCGGCAACACCCATGGACCCTGTTGTTGAAATGGCGGCCATGACAATACCCCAATGGATTTCCGAACTGACTATTCCACTGGCCCTCCCCCTCTTGCTTTTTTCCCTGAACTTCAGAAAATGGCTAAAACAGGCAAAAAATACTCTGCTAAGTATGATACTGGCATTTGTATCTGTAATCTCTATGGTGGTACTCGGCTTTTTTATTTTTGGGCCCCACCTGGAGGAAGGCTGGAAAGTGTCTGGCCTACTTACAGGCGTTTATACTGGCGGAACGCCAAATATGGCGGCAATAAAAACTGCGCTGGAGGTTAATCAGAACACATATATCCAGACCCATACCTATGATATGGTGATTAGCCTCGTATGGTTCATCTTCATTATTACTATTGGACAAAGAGTACTAAATCTTGTTCTACCAAAATCAATCCCTTCAACCACAGTTAATGGTAACACTGAAGGCATCGATATGGCCGAAATGGATTCTTTCAGAGGCATCTTCAAAAAGAAAACATTTCTTCCTCTGCTGGTGGCCTTTGGAATATCCGTTTTAATCTTCGGTTCAGGATTTGGAATTATGTCACTTGTGCCTGAAAATGCTAAAACAACAGTTATCATACTGTATATCACAACAATGGGAATTATCGTTTCTTTCATTCCAAAGATTA
>CAYXQX010000073.1:0-11677 GCA_964467485.1 uncultured Porphyromonadaceae bacterium
TAGTCTTTTCATATTTATGTTTGTTTTAGAGGTTAATTTACTTGAGTATGATAAAAGTACGAATTATATGTACTATACAAAGAAAATTTGAAGTAATTATCAGTTAAATTATAATGGATTTAAATTATAATTCGCAAATTAATAAAAGCAAAAAATATCTATCTTTCGTAGTTCAAACAAAATTTTAATCTTATGAAAAAAATTATCCTTTTAGCTGGAATAGCATTATTCTTTTTTGCTGGCAGCTCCTTCGCAAAAGATCCAGGATTATTCACTTATGACAAGGCCGTCATTGACACAGAGATGGCTGTCCTGAATGATCTTGAACAATTTGTTTTAGGTAATCCAGGCACAACATTGACATTGATGAAGGAAGACGGCAATCTGCTTGCTTCCACCATTACAAACTCCAACAGTTATAATTCTCTGAATTTAATGAGCGATAAGGCTCTTGGAATTGGTGGCTTTTGGTGGGGATGCTGTCTTGGGCCTGCTGGTATTTTAGTTGTTTATCTTGTTTCTGAAGACAAAGCCGAGACCAGGAGTTCCATTATTGGTTGTGTAGTTGGATCACTTTTATATTCCGGATCCTGGGCTGCTTATGCTTATGGTGTAAACGGGATTTATTAGAAGATTAACCAATGTAGAATAGAAATTTCAACCCGGGAAAACCCGGGTTGTTTTGATTTGTTTATATAATGAAGAACTTTCTTATATGCATAATAACATCGTCATTGTTGATGGGAACTGTCTTCAACAGTGTGTTTGCCCAAAATTACTTTAGGCTATCTGGCGACATGACAATAAAATCCAAGAGTTCTTCTGGAGATCAGGCGATAACGATGGGTATGGTTTATTTTGACAGGAATTTCAGACAGATAATATACAATATTTCGTTTCCTGAATCTGAAACATGGCTTACAACTGATTCTATTACCTACATAATAATAAATGACAGCATTGTTGCCAATCATGCGAGTATCGGAATGGCTGAATTTAGTGTTTTCAATCTTGCTTTGAACAGTCATCTACCCAATTTCGGATTAAAAAACAGTTCTTATCATGTTGAAACTGTTGAATCGGATGAAGGCAATGTTATAACTACATGGGCTCCACAGGAATCGATGAAAGACAAGATGGGGAACATCTTGGTTTCGACCAAAGACAAAAGGCTTTTTGGGGTAGTATTTATGGATGTAGAAGGGGAGGTTTTGCGAAAGCAATTTTTTGAAGAATATCTTAATATATCAGGAATAGCGTTTCCCGGTAGAATTGTAGAGATCGGCTATAGCCCAGAAGGGCAAAGCTATCAAATTTCAAATTTCAGAAATCTTAAGCTTAATGAACTGGAAAATAATTCCAATTATAATTATGTTCTGCCTGACGGCTCCAGCCTTTAGTCAGAATCTGATTAACAAAGACATTGAACAACTTAGCTCTGGATTTAAGCAGGAGGTGAATAAATCAATAGATAATTATCCTTATGATTTCAAGAATGAATTCAGGCTTATATTTTCAGCATCCTATCATTTTTATAAATCTTTCATATCATCGCAAGATGCTAACAACTGTGCTTTTTATCCCAGCTGTTCAACATACGCGTTTGAAACCATTAAGACAAATGGCATACTGGGAGTATTCGATGCTTTTGATCGTTTAACCCGATGCAATGGATTCTCTTCCGACAAATACACCAAACACATCGACTCACAGCACTTTTATGATCCAGTTAAAAAGATTCATTAAAATATTCATCCTATTAACCAGTATTGCGATCCATGGGAATTGTCAGAATCTTTATGATCTGGATCATTCAAAGCATTATGCAGAATTCCTTTTTCAAAGTCAGCAATACAAACTTGCTGCCATGGAATTTGAGCGACTTGTGTTCATGGAACCTGCCAGCAGCCTATTTCAACAAAAACTTATAAAATCCTATAGAAAATCGGACCAGGTAAGTCAGGGATTAATCAGGATAAAAGATTGGTATCCAAAAATTATTCCTGATATAACATTATACAGAGAATATGCCAAACTGTGTTTACTGGATAATAGATTTAATGATTTACTATTATCCATAAACTCCCAGACACCAATAACTCTGTCTGAAAAAAATTACTACCAGCTATCTACCATCCTGCTTCAGAGAAACTGGATAGGTGCAGAAAGCTTTATCACAAATACGCCTGACACAACATGGCCTGGGTTTACTGACCTATGTGATCTGCATAGCAAGCAGGGGGGGATTAAATACAGGAAGCCTGGGCTGGCACTTACATTGTCGGCAGTTGTACCCGGACTAGGAAAAGTTTATTCTAAGGACTGGAAAGATGGCTTGATATCTTTTCTTTTTGTTGCAACAAATGCTTTTCAGGCCTACCGGGGATTTTCCAAAAATGGCGTAAAAAGTGCCTATGGATGGATTTTCGGAAGTCTGTCCCTGGGTTTTTATGCCGGAAATCTTTTTGGTTCCTGGAAATCAGCAAAAGATTATAATTTCCGATCTGAGGACGCTATATACCATGAGATTCAAAACTCTATTTTTTACCGTTTTTAGTCTGGTCACCTTTTGTAGTGCAAACTCACAAGGGCTTGAAAAGACCATTAATCTGGGCGACAGACATTTTGAATCCGGTCAGATTGTGGAAGCTCTGTACACTTATCAAAGAGCTGTTTTTTACTCTACATCCGGCACGAATGCTAATCTCCTCCTGAAAATTGCAGAATGTTTTCAAAGCTTAGGTGATTTTGACAACTCCATAGAATATTTTGATCATGCTTATTATTCGGCATCTTCAGATAGTTTCAAAACAGAGATACTGTTTAAAAAAACCAACTCATTTTTACAAACCGGGAATTATCACTTTGCTCTAATTGAATTGCTTGGTATAAGTGTTGAGCCAGAAAGCATTCTTGAAAGACGAAGATCTCTATACCTGGCCTCGGCTTATTACGGCTTAGACGATTTTGCCAATTCTGAATCATACTTTATTAAATGCATTCCATCAGGTGATAATAAATCTTTAGAAATGGTTCATGGAATTTTCGACAAAAAGGGGAATTTTTTCAGGCCAAATCCCAAAACTGCCATGTGGTTAAGCGTCTTCCTACCAGGAACCGGGCAGTTTTATTCAGGCGACTGGTCATCAGGCATAAATTCCTTTCTACTGACCGGCTCTTTTGTAGGCCTGACATTCTACCTCACCAAATTATATCATCCCATCGACGCCATTCTTACTGCATTACCTTGGTTTCAAAGATATTACCAAGGTGGCTTTGGTCAGGCTGAGGAAATTGCAGAGAAAAAACGCAAGAGCAAAAGGGATAAAACATATCAGAGAATATTAGGTATCATTGGAACCGCCAACATTAACGAAAAAGAATGATGAAGTTGCTATTCATATTATCAGTCTTTACAATGGCCGGGATCTATTCACCGCCTTCATTCGGGCAGGAAATGCAAAACGATGATCTGGTTATCTCTCTTTTCAACAACCTGTATTCCTTGCATTTCCGGGACGCAAAGAATGATCTTTCCAAGATTTCAAAAGGGAATATCAATCCAGACATGAAGGATATATGCATAGCCAATTACCATTGGTGGTATATAGTAACCCTTGAAGAAAACTCCGATCATAAAGCCAAAATGTTAGATGCCCTTGACAGCATTATAGAAAGGCATAAACATTCCTATCAAGAAAATATTGATCCTGATGCCATTTTTGCTCTTGGCCATGCCTATGCATACAAAACCCGACTTGACATGCATGAAGGAAATTATCTTAAGGGTGTAAAAAACCTAAATTTCGCAGGCAAATATTTGGAATTGATCCTGCCTAGAGCTGAAGAAAATATCAAATATAAACTACTTGCCGGCCTTTACCATTACATTGCTGGCAGCATATTAGAAAGATACCCTGTTTTCAGGCCCTTATTTGTTTTCGCACCTGACATTCAAACTGAAAAAGGTTTAAAGTATTTGAAGGACTGCTCACTTGATCCGCATCCCTTGATAAGTGTTGAAGCCAGCTATTTTATTATGCGGGTCAATAATCAGGTAACTGAAAATAATATCCAGGCTGACCAAATAGTATGCATGTTGCAAAAAAAATTCCCCGAAAACATTTATTTCTCATCATACAGAGTTACTATTCTTGCTGATGATGGAAGGCATGAAGAAGCTTTGAGGGAGTACAAAAAATTATGTCAACAAAATAAATCAGGACAAATAAGCTGGTCTCAGTATTCTTTCATTTTGGAGAAAACAAAAAAGCATCTTCGAAAAAAAAAGATAAAATTTTAGCTTGATTTTTTCCATTCTTTACCTAATTCACCATCTATAATAGTAGTATGGATGAAAAAGGATTACTAAAAAAACTTGCTCTGGCGCTTGTATCAGGGGTAGGAACCAACCTGGCCCAAAACCTTATATCTCACGTAGGGTCAATTGAAGACATATTCACTGAAAAAGCCGTAAATCTTCAAAAAATCCCTGGTATTGGGCCTAATCTAACTAAGAACATTGCTGATCCAGAGATCCAGAATCGTGCTGAAAAAGAGATCAATTTCATTCGAAGAAACAAAATCTCATATTGCTTCTTCCAGGATAAAAATTATCCGATAAGACTAAAGCAATGTCGTGATGCACCAATTATTCTGTTCTACAAAGGCAAACTTGATTCTTTTCCAAGAAGAGCCATGAGTATTATAGGCACACGTAATCCAAGCACCAGGGGAAGAAATCTCACCAGAGATTGGGTTAAAGAAATAAGCAGCAGGGATAAATCTATCGTAATAATAAGTGGTTTGGCATATGGCATAGATATCCAAGCCCACGAAGCAGCTTTGGATTTCGGGATGAATACCTATGCCGGCCTCGGGCATGGATTTCACACAATATACCCCGTCATTCACAGATCAACTGCTCATAGAATTATTGAACAGGGAGCTTTATTAACTGATTTTTTCAGTTATAGTAGAATGGAACCAAAAAATTTTATTCGACGAAACCGTTTAATCGCAGGCTTATCAGACTTGACACTTGTTATAGAAAGCAAATCCAAAGGAGGTGCAATGGTAACAGCAGATATGGCAAATTCCTATAACAGGGATGTAATGGCAGTACCCGGTCGGCCAGAAGATCTAATGTCATCAGGGTGCAATAAACTAATAAAACTTAATGAAGCTGCTTTGGTTCAATCTGTGGATGACATCTTTTTCATGATGGGTTGGGATAAGGATTCAAAAAAGGCTACCAGCTTTTTTTCTCAACCAATGATAGAATTAGATGAAAAAGAAAAATTAATCTATTCCCAGATAGGTCCAAAAACCATCTCTATAGATCAAATTGCCATGAATTGCGATATGCGAATTCCACAAGTTTCAGCCATCCTACTAAGTCTTGAGTTTAAGGGTCTTATTTCTGCAAGACCAGGTAATTCATATACTAGTCGGTCATAATTTGACAATAGCTTTTCAATACAAGATCAGGCATGATAAATTCTACTGTAAAACATAAGATAATTCTTGGTTTGTTTTAAAAATTCAATTATCATTAACCCAGTATTTACTTATACCACATTTGTTCTTAAATCATTAAAAGAAATTTTAGATGGATCCACGCGTAGAAAAATTTATGGCACAGGTTATTGCAAAAAACCCAAGCGAGGTTGAATTTCACCAGGCTGTTCTTGAGGTCGCCGAATCGATCATTCCATTTATCGAGGAAAACCCCAAGTACAAACATGCTAAAATCATGGAAAGAGTATCTGAACCTGAGCGGGTTATCATGTTCCGCATTCCATGGTTGGACGACAAAGGTGAAGTTCAGGTTAACAGGGGCTTCAGAATTGAGATGAACAGTGCTATAGGCCCCTATAAAGGTGGCCTTCGTTTCCACCCAACCGTGAATTTAGGTATTTTGAAATTCCTGGCTTTCGAGCAAGTGTTTAAAAATTCCCTTACCACCCTCCCAATGGGAGGAGGTAAAGGAGGATCAGACTTTGATCCCAAGGGAAAGTCCGACAATGAGGTTATGAGATTCTGTCAGAGCCTTATGACTGAACTTTGCAAGCACATCGGCCCTAATACCGATGTACCTGCTGGTGACATCGGAGTTGGTGGTCGTGAAATTGGATATCTCTTTGGTCAGTACAAAAGAATCCGCAATGAATTTACCGGCGTTTTAACCGGTAAAGCCATAGAATGGGGTGGAAGTGTGATTCGTCCGGAAGCCACAGGCTACGGTACAGTTTATTTCGCTGAAGAAATGCTCAATACCCGTGGCGATAGCATGAAAGACAAAACTGTTACAATTTCAGGTTCGGGTAATGTAGCGCAATATGCCTGTGAGAAAGCTAACAATTATGGCGCAAAAGTTATTACCCTCTCAGATTCTGCAGGGTATATATACGATCCTGATGGCATTAATGCGGAAAAACTTGCATGGGTGATGGATCTTAAGAATGTTCGTCGCGGACGTATATCAGAATATGCTGATAAGTTCAATTGTGAGTATCACGAAGGTCAGCGTCCATGGGGAGTAAAGTGTGATGTAGCCTTGCCTTGTGCAACTCAAAATGAGATTAATGAGGAGGAAGCAAAAACCCTCGTTAAGAATGGTTGCTTTGTAGTATCTGAAGGAGCAAACATGCCTTCTATACCTGAAGCTATTGAAATTTTCCTCGACTCAAAGATCCTTTACGGACCAGGCAAAGCTGCCAATGCCGGTGGTGTTGCTGTATCCGGGCTTGAGATGTCTCAGAATTCTCTGAGGTTATCCTGGACAAGAGAAGAAGTTGATGAGCGTCTTCACAATATCATGAAATGCATTCATCAAACCTGCGTCAAGTAGTGTAAGGAAAACGATGGCTATACCAACTATGTCATTGGTGCCAATATTGGAGGTTTTGTAAAGATAGCTAACGCCATGATGGCCCAGGGTGTTGTATAAAACTACACAATTGTAATATTAGAGGTTTTATTTGAAACTCATTTAGAGACGCATGAATATGCGTCTCTACTTTTTTTACCTGTGCTGCTCGAAAATAGATTATGAATTTTATTGATACACATTGCCACTTATTTCTTCCTGAGTTTGATAAAGACAGGGATGAGGCTATTCAAAGAGGACTGAAATCAGGAGTTAAGAAATTCGTCCTTCCCAATGTTGACACTTCAACTATGGATGATATGATTTCACTTACACAAGAATACCCTGCTTATTGCTTTCCTCTTGCAGGTCTTCATCCATCATCTGTTGAAGAGGACTACCATAACGAACTTAGTGTAATAAAAACCCAGCTAGACAGCAGAAAGTTTTGGGGTATTGGTGAAATAGGGCTGGATTACTATTGGGACAGAACTTTTGAAAAAGAGCAAATAGAAGCTTTAAAGACTCAGCTGGGCTGGGCTCTGGAATTAAACCTGCCTGCAATAATTCATAACAGGGAAAGTTTTGATGATACAATCAAAATTGTGGAGGAAGTGGGAGCCGGACAGCTTAAAGGGATCTTCCACTGCTTTACAGGAACCATTGAGCAAGCTGAAAAAATTATTGAACTAGGTTTCTCTCTCGGTATTGGAGGTATACTCACCTTTAAAAATTCGGGACTGGATCAGACATTAAAAAACATCCCTCTGGAGCACCTCATTCTTGAAACCGACTCCCCATACCTTGCTCCTGCACCAAAAAGGGGCAAACGAAATGAACCGGCTTTCCTCCCTTACATAGCGAACAAACTCGCTGAAATAAAAGACCTTGACATTCATCAAATAGCTGAACAAACCAGCCATAATGCAGAACAGATATTTGGTATTTAATGTAATTTTACCAGCATGGACCAAAGCTTGAGAGCAATTTTGCTAATATATACCGGGGGTACCATTGGGATGATAAACAAGCCCGGTACTACTACACTTGTTCCGGTAGATTTTTCCGAGATTGAGAACCAACTACCTGAACTAAAAAGATTTGATTTCAGGATTGATTCCCACACCTTTCATCCTGCTATTGATTCATCAGACGCAGACCCTTCCTTTTGGGTTGAACTGGCCGAAATAATTGAATCAAAATATCAGGAATATGACGGTTTTGTAATTCTTCATGGTACCGATACGATGGCTTATAGTGCATCGGCATTAAGCTTCATGCTTGAAAATCTACATAAACCAGTGATTTTCACTGGATCGCAACTTCCTATCGGTGTATTGAGAACTGATGGGAAAGAAAATCTGATAACAGCTATTGAAATTGCAGCCGACCGCAAAAACGACAAACCCATTGTCCCTGAAGTATGCATTTTTTTCCAAAACCATTTGTTTAGAGGAAACCGAACCACAAAATTTAACGCAGAATTTTTCAACGCTTTTAAATCTTTTAATTATCCTTCCTTGGCTGAAACAGGGATATCTATAAAATATAATTATCCGGCAATTCATCATTCTGATGTAACAAAACCCCTTTCCATAAGCAAATCTATGGATCGCAGCATAGGAATAATCAAATTATTTCCTGGTATGACAGAAAATTGGATCCAGACGTGTTTAAACACTCCAGATACCAAAGCTTTTATTATTGAGTCATATGGCACAGGTAATGCGGTAACAAGTGCTTGGTTCATGGAGGCAATAGAACAGGCAATCAATCGTGGTCAGCTGATTATCAACATAACACAATGCCACGCCGGCAGCGTTAACCCCGGCATTTATGAATCAAGCCGACGTCTTCGTGAATTAGGTGTTATTAACGGACGCGATATGACTACTGAAACTGCTGTAACAAAGTTGATGTTTTTACTCGGGAAGGGCCATGAAATGGATGAAATTAGAATATTATTAAATAAGGCCTTGCGTGGTGAAATTACTATTTAACATACTGCTCAGTTTGATTTTTTTTTGTAATTTGCGCCGAGATTTTGGAGAGGTGGCCGAGTGGTTTAAGGCGCACGCCTGGAAAGCGTGTGTACCGGAAACGGTATCGAGGGTTCGAATCCCTCTCTCTCCGCTGACTCAAAAAAAAATAAACAAATAATTATTCGAAAACAAACGTAGACAAGAGTATTAACTAATTGAATTAATGTCATGAAAAAAATTTTTGCTTTGATAGCTGTACTTGGAATGCTTTCATTGGGAGCTTCGTTCAACGGAGTGATGGCTCAGGAAGAACCAACCACTCCTGCTGATACAACGGCGGTTGATACTACAGTAGTTGACACTGTAGTTATGGAAGAAGCCGAGAGTACTATAGCTGAGGAACCAGAGGATCAAACAATGCACCAAATCCTCAAACAGAAATTCATTGAAGGGGGTGCTGGATTTATGGGTATTGTTATTCTGGCCCTGGTTATGGGTTTGGCAGTTTCCATTGAAAGAATTATTTACCTGAGTTTAGCCACCACAAATCCCAAAAAGCTTCTTGCAAAAATTGAAGGCGCATTGGATGAAAGTGGGATTGAAGCAGCTAAAGACATTTGTCGTGATACCCGTGGGCCGGTAGCAAGTATTTTCTACCAGGGACTTGACAGATACGACCAGGGACTTGAAGCGGTTGAAAAATCAATCATTTCATATGGTAGTGTTCAGATGGGTCTCCTTGAAAAAGGCCTCACCTGGATCTCTTTATTTATTTCTATTGCACCTATGCTTGGTTTTATGGGTACTGTTATTGGTATGATTGGAGCCTTCGATGCTATCCAGTCTGCCGGTGAAATTTCAGCAACATTGGTTGCAGGTGGTATTAAAGTAGCACTTATCACAACCGTTACTGGTTTGATTGTTGCGATGATTCTTCAGTTATTCTACAACTACTGTTTGTCGAAAATTGATAGCATAACCAATGACATGGAAGATTCATCCATTACATTCATGGATATGCTTATTAAGTACAATAGAGCTAAATAATTAAGAGAAACAAATAATTATGAAGAACTCATTAGCACAACGATTAGGACAGATATTCTATTATATCCTGTTAGCCACGTCTGTTGTGTTGGTTGTGATTTTCTATGTAAATAGCGGGAATATTAATCCTGATGATTCAACCAGCAAACAGATGAGCGACCTGGGTCCAATACTCAATACATTCGTGTACTGGACTTATTTCATGGTAGCTGCAACTGTATTTTTCACCCTAGTTTTTCCGATTGCCCATATGGTTTCTAATCCCAAAAGTGGTTTAAAAACCCTATTGTCATTGGCTGTACTAGTACTTATTCTGTTTATTGGCTACCAATTGGCCGATGACACCGTAATGAGGATCCCAGGTTATGACGGAGATGACAATATTGCAAGCCGTCTGAAGCTTACCGGAATGGGGATTTATACTATGTACATTATGTTGGGAGGAACCTTGCTTGCATTGTTGTACTCAACAGTTAGCAGAATTTGGAGATAATTAAAACTTAAGGGCAGTTGACCTATATGGTTTTCTGCCCTAATTGAAAAACTATAATTCTATGGCAAGGAAAAGCAGACCATTACCGGAAATTAATCAGTCATCACTGGCAGATATCGCCTTTATGCTGCTGATTTTCTTCCTGGTAACCACAACAATGGATGTGGACTCTGGTATTTACCGAAAATTGCCGCAATGGATAGACCAAGATCAGGAACCTCCTAAAATTAACAGGAGAAACACCTTTATCGTTTTGATAAACAAAAACAATGACCTTGCAATTAATGGTGAATTCGCTCAGGTTTCAGACTTAAAGGAACGTGTGAAAGAATTCATCCTGAATCCAAGAAACGACATTAATCTATCTGAGAGAGAGGATAAATTCGTTGAAGGTTTAGGCGATGTTAAAAAATCTAAAGGAGTTGTTTCCCTTCAGAATGACCGGGGAACTGATTATGGAGCATACATCCAAATACAAAATGAACTTGTAGCGGCATTTAATGAAATGAGAGATGAATTTTCTATGACCCAATTTGGATCAAAGTTTATTACTCTCTCAGTTGGTGAGCAGGAAAACGTCAGACAGGCGATTCCTACCTCAATCTCAGAAGCAGAACCTGTAGAAATAAAAAGATAGGAGGATTTCTAATGGCAAAATTTACAAGAAAAGGAAAAATCAAAGGCGTCCCCCCAATATCTACAGCTTCATTACCTGATATTGTATTTATGCTTTTGTTCTTCTTCATGGTGTCTACTACTATGAAGGAAACAGATGTGAATGTAAAAGTTAGGTTACCAGAAGCAACTGAAACAGTTAAGCTGGAAAAGAAGTCACTGGTAAGTTACATTTATGTTGGAGCACCGAAACTGCAACACCAGGCACAATATGGCACTCTATCAAAGATCCAACTAGATGACCAGTTTTCTGATGTTGGAGATATAGGTGACTATATCGCTGCTGAATGGGAGAAGAAAGATGAGAAAGAACGTCCTTTGATGACAGTTTCTCTCAAAGCTGATGAGAAGACCAAAATGGGTCTTATCTCTGAAATAAAGATTGAGCTTAGAAAGGCAGGAGCCCTGAAGCTTAACTATTCATCGCGGAAGAGATACACAAATAGTAAGTATTAAACTTACTTGTATAAGATAAAAAGAAAGGGCTCTGAAATATTCAGAGCCCTTTCTTTTTATCTTATAATTTACTTTTGATTTCCTGCCTCTCTGCCCTACTCTTCTCTTTCTTCACGCTGCCTCTCAACACGTTTGGAGATCAGGATAGAGATT
>CAYXQX010000074.1:0-11674 GCA_964467485.1 uncultured Porphyromonadaceae bacterium
CAGAAAGAAAGCCTTCTGGCTATCCTTTCTTTCCGGATTGGCTGAACCAATTGGAGCCCTGGCCGTTTGGCTGATCCTTATGCCTTTCATGTCTCAAGCCATGATGGGAATAATTTTTTCCATAATTGCCGGCATTATGGTCTTCATCTCACTCGATGAACTACTGCCGGCAGCTGAAGAATATGGGGAACATCATCTTTCAATTTACGGGCTTATTGCCGGAATGGCTGTAATGGCTTTCAGTTTAATGATACTGTAGCGAAACATCCCCCCTTTTGTCGTATATTTAATACATTAAATACACATTTTTATGTATACTATGAAACTTATTGTCACAATTTTTTCGACTATATTCTTTCTCATATCAAATTCTGCCATGGGTCAGGAAAAAGACCCGGACCTCATCACCGACAGACCAGACCAGACAGAATCCTCCAGCACGGTACCAATTAAATCCCTTCAGTTTGAGCTAGGGTTTTTACTGGAAAATGATAAGTCACCGAATTGGGAGAACACCTACCGTCAGTATCCCGGACTATTGTTACGATATGGACTTCTTGATAATCTTGAACTTAGATTTGGAGCTGTATATGGTGATAATAGATTGAATAGTCGTGTTGATGCTAGTGAGGACCTGAGCAAGGGTCTAAACCCCTTGTCGGCTGGCATTAAAGTTTTTATTTCTGAAGAAAATGGGATCATCCCTGAACTGGCCTTTATTGGAGGATTGAGTATCCCCAGAACAGGTCATCCTGATTTTCAAATTGATAATTTAACACCAAGTTTCCTATTAGCAGCCAGTCATTCCCTGGCTGAGTATCTTGGTTTAGGATGGAATATTGGTGCAGAATGGGAAAGTTTTAACCCAAAACCTAACGGGATCTATTCTGTGGTATTGGGATTATCAGCTAATGATCGCCTTGGCATTTTCATTGAAAGCTACGGTAGATACGCACAAAATGAACCAGCTGACCACCGTGCCGATGCTGGTTTTACTTTTTTATTAATGCCAAATTTCCAGATTGATGCATCCGCAGGGCTTGGAATCTCAGAAGCAGCCCCCGATTATTTTGTCAGTTTTGGAGCATCATATAGAATACGGCCTTAAAACATCACAATATTATGGAACCTATTGCGGAACGCTTCTTACGTTATGTAAAAATAAATACTCAATCGAATCCAAACTCTGATCGATGCCCCAGCACCGATGGGCAAATAGAGCTAGCACGTATTCTGTTTGAAGAATTGCTGGACTTTGGACTCGAGGATGTCCACCTCAACTCTAGTGGATATGTTTGGGGATCTTTACCTGCTAATACCAGCACTCCAACTCCGGTTATCGGATTCCTTGCCCATATGGACACTAGTCCCGACTTTAGCGGAGAGAACGTTAAGCCCTCAATTATCTCTAACTATGATGGTGCAAAAATCATATTATCTGAAGAAAGTGGAATCGCCCTTGATCCGGAAGAATTCCCCGAACTAAAAGACTATGTGGGGCAGGATATTATTGTAAGCGATGGGACTACTCTTCTTGGCGCCGACGATAAGGCTGGGATCGCTGAAATAATGGAAGCTATAAGCTTTATAATCTCCCATCCCGAAATTAAACATGGAACGATAAAAATTGGATTTACTCCTGATGAAGAAATAGGCAGGGGAGCTGATCGTTTCCCCATTGAAGAATTCGGAGCTGATTTTGCGTATACGCTTGATGGGGGACCTGTTGGAGAATTGGAATTTGAAAACTTTAATGCTGCTGGCGCGATTGTCAGAATTGATGGTAGAAATATTCACCCTGGTACCGCAAAGGACAAATTGATAAATGCTATCCAACTGGGAATAGACTACCATTCAATGCTACCAACATTTGACAGGCCTGAGCATACCGAAGGAACACAAGGGTTTTATCATCTTACAGATTTTTCAGGTAATGTTGAAAATTCCAGATTGAGCTATATTATCCGCGATCATGACAAAAGAAATTTCGAAAATCGTAAACAAAAGCTATTAATCAACCGCGACATTATCAACAAAAGATATGGTAAAGATCTAATCCATGTTGAAGTCAAAGATCAGTACTATAACATGAGAGAGAAAATTGAGCCCGTAATGCATATCATTGACCTTGCCCATGAAGCAATGGAAAGCCTTGGCATTAAGCCAATAATCAAAGCAATTAGAGGTGGTACTGATGGGGCAAAACTCAGCTATATGGGTCTTCCAACACCCAATATTTTTACAGGTGGTCACAATTATCACGGCAAATATGAATTTATCCCTATCCAATCAATGGTAAAAGCAAGCTCCCTGATAACAGAAATCATCAGCAAAGCCGAAAATAAAGCCTAAAACGGTACAATAAATCAGTATAAACAAAAGTGCTTCTACTTTGTTGGATTAATACCTGACAAACCAGATACTGATTTATGATTAAAGAATATCAGGCATACAATAAGAAGATTTTTCGGATAATGGATGATGATGGCAACATCATCAACGAAAAATACAGGCCTCAAATAAATGACAATGAGCTCATTGAGGTATATAAAGGGATGCTCTTTGCAAGAACAGCAGATCTAATGACCATTTCCTACCAACGTCAAGGGAGGATATTCACCTATCCGCCCAATTATGGACAGGAAGCTATACATGCTGCTACCGGTAGTTTAATAAAAGAAGAAGACTGGTTGGTCCCTGCCTTTCGTGAATTAGGAGCCTGGCTGGCCAAGGGGGCTAATCTTAAGGATATATTTCTATATTTTATGGGTTATGAGGATGGATCAAAGTTCTCTGACGCAAAAAATATCCTACCTATTTCAGTTCCCATTGCCTCTCAGTTACCACACGCTACAGGAATAGGCTATGCTCTCAAATATGAAGAAAAAGATGGGGTAGTATTTGCTTTTGTAGGGGATGGAGGAACATCCACGGGTGAGTTTCATGAAGCACTCAATTTTGCTGGTGTATGGAAAGTCCCTGTGATATTCATCGTCCAAAACAACCAATATGCTATCTCTGTTCCCTTCAAAATGCAAACGGCCTCCGATGGTATAGCAATTAAATCCCTGGCATATGGTATGCCGGGAATCCAGGTTGATGGCAACGACTATTACGCCATGTATGAATGTCTTAAAGAGGCAAAGGAACACACCAGTAGTGGTAAAGGTCCAATATTAATTGAGGCTCTGACATATAGACGAGGAGCCCACACTACCTCCGACGACCCAAGGAAATACAGAAGTGAAGAGGAAGAGCTGATCTGGGAGAAAAAAGACCCGATAAAAAGATTAAAAGCTAACCTTATTGGAAAAGGTCTTTGGAAAGAAGACTCAGAAGAGGAATTGATTGAACAGTATAAGAAAGAAATAGACCGCATATTTATAGAAGCGGAAAACTATCCAGAGTATCCTTTGGATGATGTTTTTAAATATATGTATGCTGAAATGCCGGACGACCTAGCTCAGCAAAAAGCCAGTCATGAGAAGTTTTTAAAATGGAACAAAAAATGAAAGTTATGAATATGGTCAATGCCCTTAATCAGGCATTAGACCTTAAACTGGCCGATGATCCTAAGGTTCTTGTTTATGGAGAGGACGTTGGTGTTGAAGGTGGAGTATTCCGAATAACTGAAGGCTTACAAACAAAATATGGTCAAAAACGAGTTTTTGATACCCCTCTTGCCGAGTCAGCTATCGTTGGAGCAGCAGTAGGAATGGCTGTTGCAGGTTTAAAACCTGTGGTTGAAATGCAATTTTCCGGGTTCGCCTACCCCGCACTTAACCAGATTGTTTCTCATGTGTCAAGAATGCACAACCGCTCCAGAGGGAAATACGGATCGCAAATGGTTATCAGGATGCCTTACGGAGGAGGGATAAACGCTCTGGAACATCACTCCGAGAGCCTGGAAGCAATGTATGCACATATCCCGGGTCTGAAAGTGGTAATACCCTCAACTCCGGCTGATGCAAAAGGATTACTTATATCAGCAATTGAAACCGACGACCCGGTAATTTTCATGGAGCCAAAAAGAATCTACCGCGCAATAAAGCAGGAGGTGAGCGAGGAAAAATATAATATCCCTATTGGTAAAGCAAAGATACTGACTCAAGGCACTAATGTAACTCTTGTCGCATATGGAGCAATGGTACGGGAGGCAAGAAAAGCAGTTGCTATGGCAAAGGAAGCAGGAATATCCGTTGAACTGATTGACCTGAGAACAATCTATCCGATGGATAAAGAAACTATTGTTGCTTCAATAAAGAAAACCGGGCGCTTTATAACTGTAAATGAAGGACATTCAAATGTCGGGATTGGAGCTGAACTTATTGCAATGGCCAATGAGGAAGCGTTCCTTCATCTTGAGGCACCTCCCAAAAGAGTGGCAGGTTTTGATACTATTGTGCCCCTTCCAAAAGGTGAGCATCATTATATGATCTCAGCAGAAAAAATATATTATGAAATTGGAAAAACTGTAAAATACTAATCCTGATGAAATACATTTTCAAATTTCCAGATATAGGGGAAGGCCTGGATGAGGGAACCATTGCAGAATGGTATGTTGAGAAAGGCCAAGAGGTTAAAATGGGTGAATCACTCGTTAAAATGGAAACCGACAAGGTTGTAACAGATATCCCATCCCCAAAATCAGGAATAATCTCCATGAAATACGGCAAGGTAGGTGAAACAATTAATGTTGGAGATCCACTGGTTGAAATCGATATGCCTGGGATTAGCGGAGCTGAGGCTCAGAAAGAAGTAGCAAAACCAGAGTTTGAACCTGAAGAAGAAGGAGCCGCTGTTGTTGGAACATTAGAGGTAGCAGGCAATTCAGCATATCTCCCTGCCTCCGATGAAATCTTTACTGATTCTGAAGAAGTAAACAAAAAACCCCAGTATAAAGCTTTAGCTACACCTGTGGCAAGAGCAATGGCCAATGACTTTGGAGTTAACATTAATAATGTAAATGGCACAGGCCCAGCCGGAAGAGTTATGAAATCCGACATACAGGAGTACCATAACAAAAGACAAAATCTAGTTGGTGAGGAGAAAATAAAACACAATGCAGCTGCCGAACTGGAAGTGGAGGTAATTGAATTAAGCCAGATACGTAAGGCCATTGCCAGAAATATGCTTCAATCAAAACATCAGGCAGCTCATATGACTGTTTTTGATGAGGTGGAAATTTCCAAACTGATTGAAATCAGAAACAATTTTAAGACCAGGATGGCAATAGAAGAGATTAAGCTATCCTACCTCCCTTTTATTCTTAAAGCAACTGCTCAGGCTCTGAAAGAATTCCCATCTCTAAACTCGGAAATGGATCTCGAAGGCGGAAAACTATTTCTAAAGAAGTACTATAACATCGGTATAGCTGTTGACACTGACGACGGACTGGTCGTTCCCGTAATAAGAAATGTCGATCAACTGTCCATCAAAGAATTAGCTATTAAAGTAGCTGAGATTGCAGAAAAAGCCCGCAACAGGAACCTGACAATGGAGGATATGAAAAATGGCAGTTTTACAATTACAAATTTTGGTTCGATAGGAGGACAGTTTGCCGTACCGGTTATCAATTACCCTCAGGCTGCCATCCTGGGAATTGGAAGGATAGTGGAAAAACCTATCGTGAAAGAAAAGAAAATCATTCCAGGCTCCGTTCTGCCATTGTCAATCTCAGTTGATCATAGAATTGTGGATGGAGGCGAAGTTAGTCGTTTCCTTAACCGCCTGATGGAATTTCTGGGAGATCCTGTCTCCTTAATTATGGGATAATATATTATTGGATTTAAAATATCAGAGAAATGGATTACGATATTATTATTATAGGTGCAGGTCCAGCTGGCTATGTCGCAGCCATCAGAGCCGGACAGCTGGGCTTGAAAACAGCCCTTATTGAAAAAAATGAAGTAGGAGGTATGTGCCTCAATTGGGGATGTATACCTACCAAAGCACTTATTGAAAGCGCTAAGTTGTACGACCGGATAAAATCCAGCAAGGAAATGGGGATAGACGGAATTGATCCTGAAGCCCTCAATTTCAACTGGGTAAACGCCAAAAAAAGAGCTGGAAAAGTTGTAAAAAAACTAACAGGAGGAGTAGGCTTTCTTCTGAAAAAAAATGGAGTTGATGTTATACAGGGAGAAGCAAAAATAAACTCAGCTAATTCAGTTAGTGTTGGCAACAGATCTATCCAAGCAAAAAATATTATTATTGCAACCGGTTCCTATCCTGAGCAGGTGGGAATACCAATCCCTGAAGATAAACTTATTCAAATTGAGCAATTGCTCTACCTGGAGTCCATCCCTCAAAAAATTGTGCTTTTTGGCCATGGCCCTATAAGCCTTGAGCTTGCTCAATTTTTTAAGATGATAGATCGTGATGTTTGGCTTATCAGTAAAACTGATGATATTCTACCCGGTATCGATTCTCAACTGAAAGACTTCATACTTAAAAAAGTAAAATCACAGGGAGTGAAGCTCCTAACAGCCACAGAGATAAAGCAAACTCCCGATCACCGTCTTGATGTGGATGGAGAGATAATCGACTTCGACCTGGCCCTAAACTGCTCTTGGCGAAAAGCTATTGTACCAGAGAACAGTATGGATCTTGGTCTGACTGCAGAAGGCTATATACAAGTTGATGAAAATCTTCAGACTTCCACACCTGGGATTTATGCTACAGGAGATGTAAATGGCCTTTCTTACCTGGCTCATGTTGCCTCGGCTCAAGGATCGTTTGCCGTTAACCATATCAAGGGAATTAGGTCGCACATGGACATCAGGAATTACCCTATTAACATTTATACCTATCCCGAAATAGCCCAAATTGGTTTGACTGAACAGGAGATCAAAGATAAAGGCCTTGAAATCAGAATAGGAGAATTTCCCATGACTGCCAATGGCAAAGCCCTTTCCGAAGGTTCAGCCGAAGGATTCGTACGCATTCTTTCTGAAAAGAAATTTGGGGAAGTTCTGGGAGTTCAAATTGCTGCACACAATGCAACCGACCTTATTGCAGAAGCTGCAGCCTACTTGTCTGTTGAAGCAACAGTATATGATGTTGCCAGAACAATTCACGCCCACCCAACAATTTCAGAAGTATTCCTGGAAGCCGGAATGGATGCAGCAGACCAAGCCATTCACAAATAAGGCGTAAGGCTTATGGCTTGAGGCTTAAGTAAGGCGTGAGGCTTATGGCTTAAGGCTTAAGTAAAGGCACTATTGAAGTTTTTAAGTACATTTGACGTAGTCCTGAATCTTGTACATAAAACCTAAACGATGATCAATGTCCAGGAGTATAAGCTCCCTGATTCCTTTCTTATTGATATCAATGCAACATGTAATGATTGGTTTTTATGGGTTCCCGATCAATTATACCTCGTTCTTGGTCAAAGCAATAAAGTAGAAAACTCAATTTTCGAAGAGAAGGTTCTTGCCGATAAAATCCCGGTTATTAAAAGGCCTTCTGGTGGTGAATCAGTAATATTAAGTCCAAAAACCCTGATTATTTCGGTAAGGATGCTTGCCGAGAAACTAGAAAACCCACAGATCTCTTTTAAAAAGATTAATAACTCCATCATTTCAACTCTGGAGAGCATGGGAGTAGAGGACCTACAATACAGAGGGATTTCCGACATATGCATTGGGGAAAAAAAGATTCTAGGCTCCTCTATTTACAGAAAAAAGAACCTGGTATTCTACCATGCGGTTTTAAATATCTCAGAGAATATTGAACTCATCAGCAAATATTTGCGCCACCCTCCCAGGGAGCCTGAGTACAGAAAAGGCAGAAGCCATAATGAATTCGTAACTAATCTTTATCAGGCAGGTTATCCGATTGCATATGAAGAGATAATTATTTGGATTGAGAACGGTTTCCGAAAAGACCTATAGCTCGGGTTATTAAGGGGGTTTTCCGGATGAAATTATTAACTTAAGGTGCTTTTTATGGAAAGCAAGCGATAACCTTAAGTTCTTGTATGTTCAAGCTGTAACTAACTCCGACCACATGGAATCATCTTTATTATCATTTAGATTGTTGCGTTTCATTGTTTTGACAACACTCATTGCTGTCCTCAGCCCTGGTTGTAACCTGATAGAGGATGTTATTGACGACTTCAAAAAGAAAGATCCAGTTGCCTCAAAAATAATTGGCCCGACGGGAGGGGAGATTGATTTTGAGGGTATTATTCTTAAGGTTCCAAAAGGAGCTTTTACCGGGGATAATGAAATTAGTGTTAATGTCATAGATGGAAGTGCTGAATTCGGCGAATATGCTGCATCATCACTTTACGAGGTCAGTGGCCTTCCAGAATCTTCTTCAAAACCAATTAGCTTGAAACTAAAGTATAGTGGAACCCTCACCGGTGACCCACTAATTGCTAGTGGTTTAATGAAGTATTCAACAAGCCTTGACAGCACATTATTCTCCTATCATACTAATCCTGCTACAGATTCTTCAGGCTATTTAATATTTGAAATCACGCCTTATTCGCACCCAGTTCCTTCAGGACAATTGAAATCTAATTTTTTAGGAAATTCCATGAATTTCATAGCCATGAATGCTTACACTCTAGGTCTGAGTTCCGGAGGGCATTTTGCGATCAGCTATCCCTTGAGTTATGACCAGCTAGGTATTCAAATGGGCGAGTATCTTGAGAATGCTTATGACACTTGTGCCAAAATGGGGTTTTCCTATAAGGTAGGTAATTCAGAGTATGCCTGGCCAGCCAGAGTAATGGCTTTGACTATTGCACCTAACACTGGTGGCTATTACTCAAGTTGGGGCTCCAAAACAATGGAAGACAAGGACCTACAAGGCTGGGTGAAAGATGGTGATCTAACCATTAACACAAATATTTTAGCAAATGAAGCTCAACTACGAGCCGTCTGTGGGCATGAATTCCTACACCTTGTCCAAAATATATATGAGTTTTCCTCAGGGACTATTGAACCAGAGCAGGGTTGGCTAATGGAGGCAGCGGCTGTTTGGATAGAAGAAAAATATTCTATTACACCAAATTACTATTCATCGGCCTTCAATAATAGGGAAAAGTATCCTTTTAGGGGATTACAATATGCCGGCAGCGGTTATCCTGAAAATGGGTATGGGTTAAATGTTTTGATTAAAGACATAGCTGAAGTTTATGGAGAGGATGCCGTTGTTAATATTCATGAAAAAATAAGAGCTGGCACTTTGCCTGATGGAGCTGTTGATCCAGTTGAAGCTGTACTTTCGGTGATTAATGAACCGATCGGTAATTTTTGGCATGGTCTACTTGGAAGCTATTTATTGGGTCATTACTTTAACGGCCAGGCAAGTACGAAGTTGCTTGACAATATCCAGTTGAGCGAACCAGGCTTTATGATAAGCCATGATATTCCTTCCCATACTTTTACCGGCAAATATCATGATCTTTCCGGTCGTTTATATTGGCTATCAGCAGGGGATTTAGGCTCCAATAAGTTCCCTGTATCATTTATTGTTGATGAACCGGTAAATTGTGGGATTCTCGTATGTAAATACAAAGTCGGAGGTGAAATTGTCCCAATTGGAGAAGTATACCCTGGTGGAACCGGACAAGTCATTATTGATGATGTTAAACGTGTTTTCGATGATGGTTATGAAATAGTCGTAATGGTGTCTAATAGTACACATGACAAAACAAAAAATTATCAAGGAACCAACGAGGTGAACCTAAGCATCGGAAAGGTGAGTGGAATGACATCAGGAAAAGTTGAGTTCTTTCTTGATCAAGCTGTTTTTAAAAGGACTGATGAATCAAGCCCTTATACATCTGATCTTTCGGAAGTTCTTCATCTGCGTAATTTAACCGGTACCATGTCTAATAATTCTTATAGTGGAACATATTCCTATACGAGTTTAGGAAGAAAATTCAGTGGTTTTGTCTCGATGGATTTTATCGACAATCCTCAGCAGATGAACATCCGTATTAATCACAAAATGAGTTATCAGGGCAATTTTGGTTTTGGTGAGAGAAAATTCGAATACACCATGAGGTGTTATGATATCCCATATGAATCATATGATGCTACTTCCGGAATGTTTATATACTCTGAAACAGGCAGTACCGTTTCGAAAATGAATATCACCTGGACAGAGAAGAATGATCTGTATACTAATGTATTAAAGAGCCACAATTGTGGAGCTTCATCATTCATTAGAGTTGCGGTTGATTCAAGATAAGCAGATAACTAGTTTTTTGGCATATATAGAGGTTAAAACAATAATAGATTCTCATTACATTTACGATTCGTTTTTACTTCAAAGAGATGAATAAAACTAATTATCTTGCCTTCGATATTGGTGCCAGTAGTGGCCGGGCAATACTAGGGACTTTAGAGGGAGGCAGGGCCAGTCTTATTGAAGTCCACCGTTTCGCCAATGAAATGAGCTTCAAAAATGGCCATTATCACTGGGATATCCTTCACTTGTTCGGCCAGCTCAAAGAAGGACTGAAAAGATGTATCCGGGAGCATAAAATTATCCCGGATTCTATCTCCATAGATACATGGGGTGTAGATTTTGGACTTCTGGATGCCGATAACAATCTCCTTAGTTGGCCATTTGCCTATCGCGATTCTATCACAGATACAGCAATGGAGGAAGTGTTTGAGAAAATTGAACCATACGAATTATACAAGCTTACGGGCATACAATTCATGAAATTCAATTCTCTTTTCCAGTTATGGGCAATTAAAAAAACATATCCTGATCTTTTGGATAATGCCAGCAAGCTATTGTTTATGCCCGATCTGCTTGGGTTTATGTTTACCGGTAAGCTTTGGTCGGAACAAACGATTGCCTCAACATCTCAAATGATAGACCCGGCAAGTAAGGAGTGGTTATCAGGCTTGCTGGAAGACTTGGGTTTGCCAAAACATATTTTGCAGGATACAGTAGAGCCCGGCACTATAGTGGGAAATATCTCTCAGGAGATTCAGAAAGAGCTCGCTTGTCCTCCCATTAAGGTAGTTGCGAGCTGTGCACATGATACTGCTGCTGCCATTGCTGCTATTCCGGCAACAGGAAATGACTGGGTGTACATCTCAAGCGGCACATGGTCACTAATGGGAATGGAGTTAAATCAGCCTGTACTTAATCAGGAAGCTTTTGAGAGTTCATTCACAAATGAAGGTGGTTTTGACTCAACAACGCGATTTCTAAAAAATATTACCGGGTTATGGCTCTTGCAGGAATGTAAAAAAATATGGGATAAAACTGAGTGTTTAACATTCGCCGAACTGGTTGATAAAAGTGAAGAAGCCGAAGCCTTTCAATCATTGGTTGACCCCGACCATCCCAATTTCATGAACCCTTCCAATATGGAAAATGCAATAAGTAATTATTGTCTCACCACAGGTCAAAAACAACCAGAAAAAATCGCAGCGTTTACAAGATGTATTTTTGAAAGCCTTGCATTAAAATATAAATATACCCTCGATCTACTGCTAAAAGCCCATCCCGGGAGCCCCAACAAAATCCATATTATTGGTGGCGGAACACAAAATGAATTACTTTGCCAATACACCGCCAACGCTACTGGCCTGAAAGTAATTGCCGGGCCAGCAGAGGGGGCTGCTCTCGGTAATAGTTTGGTCCAGGCTTTTGCATCAGGAAAATTGAGTGGGATAAATGAAATAAGACAAGT
>CAYXQX010000075.1:0-11650 GCA_964467485.1 uncultured Porphyromonadaceae bacterium
TTTCGTTAACCGGACATTAACACTCAAGCACAGCTTGTTGCAGTATATTTGAAACAGATAAAACTAAAAATTTTACACTGATGAAAATACAAAAACTCTTTTTACCCTTACTTATTCTATCCATGTTTTTTTCTGGACCTCTTGTACAGGCCCAGAGCAATAGTGAAAAAGAGAAGGAAGAAAAAATACGTGAGCTCGAAGAAAAACTTGAACAGGCTCTGCAATTACAAGAGGCTGAACTTGAAAAAGCTTTTCGCTCAAAAAAGAAAATTAATGACCAAGAGCTAAAAAAGATACTCGAAAGTCATAAAAAGGTTCAGCAAAAGGCCAGGGAGCAATATGAAAAAGCCTGGGATTTAAACAAAGACAGATATCGTGATCAATGGGAAGACAACAAGGAGTTTTTCGATAGCAGAGCTTTTGAAAAGTCTATGAAGAACCATAATTACAGAGTAGTCTCCCCGCCCGACATGGATATTTATTTTGAAGGGGATAATGAAGCTTTATTAGGTCTTTCAGGCACGTATATCACTACTTCAAGGGAACGCACTGCCTTGACAATCAGAAAGGAGCTTGATGATGTTACTTTCGATACGAAATTTAAATACGAAGTTACAGAAGGATCTAATGGCCTGAATTTCAAGGTTGACGGCAGCATGGATGAGGGAACTCTCATGATCAAGCTGGTAAAACCCGGAGGAGAAATATTACAGGAAATAGAGATATCCCCCTTGGCCGACATAAGCTGGAATCAGGACATGCGATGGAAGAAAGATGAAGATAAAGAAGAAAATATTGGCAACTGGATAATTGTTGTTTCCGCCAAAGGTGCCAGCGGCAATTACAGTGTAAATGTCAGAGCAAATTAAATCTGTTTCAGCCAAATAAATATAAAAAGAGGCGCCTGAAAAAGCGCCTCTTTTTATTTGGGCCAATATTAGTCGAGAGAGTGAATTACCAATCCACTTCTTAATTTTGGTTCAAACCAGGTTACCTTGGGGGGCATAATATTACCAGTATCTGCAATATCCATTAACTGATTCATGGAAACAGGATAAAGTGCAAAGGCAACTTTCATTTCACCAGAATCTACGCGTCTCTCAAGTTCTCCAAGTCCACGAATTCCCCCTACAAAATCAATCCTCTTATCTGTTCTCAGATCTTTGATCCCCAGAATCTCATCCAGAATAAGGTTTGAACAGATTGTTACATCAAGTACTCCAATAGGATCATCGTCGTTGTAAGTACCATCCTTCGACTCAAGGCTATACCATTTTCCATCCATATACATACCGAAAGTATGTAAACGTTGGGGTTTATATTCCGACTCTCCCACCTCATTGAGAATGAAGTTCTTTTCAACAGCTTTAAGGAATTCGCTTTCCGACAAGCCATTTAAATCTTTCACAACCCTGTTATAATCAATTATCTGTAACTGATTATCAGGAAATAGAACAGTCAGAAAATAGTTATACTCCTCTTTCCCGGTATGATTTGGGTTGGCCTTACGTTTCTCTTCCCCAACAAGTGCAGCTGCTGCCGTACGATGATGTCCATCAGCAACATAAGTGTATGGTATATCTTTAAAAATTTCTGTTATCCTGTCTATAACGTCATCATTATCAACTACCCAGAAATGATGACCAATATTATCCTCGGCCACATAGTCATATTCAGGATCGTGCTCACTTGTCCATTTCTCCATTAGTTCATCCAACTCCTTAACAGCACGGAAAGTGAAAAACACAGGTTCAATATTGGCATTATTCACCCTAACATGAATCATCCTATCCTTTTCCTTGTCGGATCTGGTCAATTCATGCTTCTTTATAATTCCATTAAGATAATCCTCCACTCCTGATGCACCTACAACGCCATATTGCGTCCTGCCGTTCATAGTCTGGGCATAAATGTAGTACACCTCTTTGCTATCCTGCTTAAGCCATCCTTCATTTTGGAAATGGGTAAACATTTCTACAGCCTTATCATATACCTTCGGATCATGTTCATCAAACCCAGGCTCAAAATTTATTTCAGGCTTAATGATATGCAGGAGGGATTTTTCGTTTCCCTTTGCCTCTTCCCTTGCCTCTTCTGAATTCAGCACATCGTATGGACGGGATGCCACCAGATGAGCCATTTCCTTGGGAGGTCTTATTCCTTTAAATGGTTTTAATATCGCCATTATCCTATTCTTCTAGAGTTAAAGATTAATATTTCTAATTGGGATCAATTTACCTTGAAGGTGATATCTCCATTTTCTAAAAATTCCCTAATCTGAGATGCAGCAGCTTTACCGGCATTAATATTTGCCTCAGCTGTTTGAGCGCCCATCTTTTTAGGGGTAAAGAAAAACCTTCCCGGGAATCTTTCCTCGATTACAGGGGCAATAACAGGAGCAATATCTGAGATGTATTTGAGATCTTCTCTTGTTTCCATCACCTCCAGAAGTTCATTTTCATTAATAACTTCCTTTCTGGCGGTATTCACCAGGCATGCACCCTTTGGCATACTGCTCAGGAGATCTTTTCCAATTGAATTTTTAGTCTTGTCGTTTGCCGGAATATTCAAAGAAACATACTGACAGGATGCATAAAGCTCTTCAACTGAGCCGGCAGTTTTAACGCCATCAGCTTCAATCTGTTTTGCATCAACAAATGGATCGAAAGCCATTACTTCCATACCAAAGCCAAGAGCTATCCTGGCAATTAGTCTTCCAACATTACCGTAAGCATGTATGCCTAAAACCTTGCCTTTCAGTTCGGTTCCAGCCTTACCATTAAAACCGCCCCTAGCCAGGAAAACCATCATACCTAAAGCCAATTCGGCAACAGCATTAGAATTCTGACCAGGAGTATTCATAGCTACTATTCCCAATTCAGTAGCGGCTGTCAGATCGATATTATCGTATCCGGCACCGGCGCGAACAATAACTTTAAGGTTTTTTGCAGCTTCCAGAACTTCCCTGGTGGCTTTATCTGATCGTATGATCATGGCATCCACATCAGCAACTGCTTCCTTCAATTCAGCAGGATCAGTATACTTCTCAAGCAGGTTTAATTCATAGCCCGCGGCCTTAACAATCTCTCTGATTCCCTCAACAGCTACAGGAGCAAAGGGTTTTTCGGTTGCTATTAGTACTTTTTTCATGCTCTTTTACTTTTTTTTATTATCAGGAATGAGCTTTTTCAAATTCTTTCATAGCATCAACAAGAGCCTCAACGCCTTTTATATCAATGGCATTATAGCAAGATGCTCTGAAACCACCAACTGAACGGTGACCTTTTATTCCAACGCAATTCTTTGAAGCAGCAAAAGCAATAAATTCAGCATCAAGATCCTTGTAATTATCGGTCATTACAAAGCAGATATTCATTCTTGAGCGATCTTCAAGGGGTACAGTTCCTTTAAACATCTTGCTATTGTCGATAGCACCATAAAGCAGATCAGCTTTTTCCTGAGCCAGTCGATTCATGACCTCTACTCCCCCCATTGACTTAACCCATTTTAGGGTTTCTCTTACAGTAAATATTGCTGTAACAGGTGGTGTATTAAACATTGACCCCTTTTCAACATGGGTTTTGTATTTCAACATTGTAGGGATATTTGAGCGATTTACGCGCTCTAGAATTTCATCCTTAATAATTACAAAGGTAACACCTGCCGGGCCAAGATTTTTCTGTGCACCACCGTATATAATATCATATTTAGCAACATCAACAGGACGGCTAAGGATATCCGACGACATATCGGCAAATAAAGGTACCTGTGAATCAATATCTTCAAGTATCTCTGTGCCCTTAATGGTGTTATTAGTTGTAATGTGAAAATAATCTGCATCTGCCGGTACTGTATAACCCTTTGGAATATGCAGGAAATTATCATCTTCAGAGCTGGCCACAACATCAACCTCACCAAAGAGGCGAGCTTCCTTGATTGCTTTAGTTGCCCATGTACCAGTATTCAGATATGCAGCCTTGCTATTGAGGAAATTGAAAGGTATCATGCAAAACTGCATGCTTGCTCCACCTCCAAGGAATAGAACTGAATAACCATCCGGTATCGAAAGAACCTCTTTAAACAAGTCGATAGTTTCATCAAAAATAGCTACAAATTCTTTCGACCGATGGGAAACCTCCATAATGGATTGTCCACTACCATCAAGGTCTAGGATTGCTTTTGCTGTATTCTCTCTCGCATTATCTGAAAGTACGCAGGGACCGGCATTAAAAATGTGTTTTCTCATGACAATTGGTTTGTTAAATTTTTATCCTTTATAAAATGGTAATCTGACTATTTCTGCCGGAATATTTTTATTCCTGACACCGATATAAACTGTTGATCCAAAACCAGCAAATGCACTATCAATATACCCCATCCCAATACCCAATTTTAGCATTGGAGACATTGTACCTGAAGTTACTTCCCCGATAGTTTCACCAGCCTCGTTTTTAATATCATAATGTTGGCGGGGAATTCCTCTTTGCTGAAGAATGAATCCTCTCAAACGCCTTGTTGGCTTATCTTCTTTTTGCTTTTGAAGAACACTCCTATCGATAAAGTCATTACCCTCAGTAAATTTGGTAATCCATCCCAAACCAGCTTCAATAGGACTTGTAGTATCGTTAATATCATTTCCATACAGGCAATATCCCATCTCCAGACGAAGAGTATCTCTGGCTCCAAGACCAATAGCCTGAATACCAAATTCCTCACCAGCTTCCATCACTGCCTTCCATAAAACATCTGCATCCTGGTTATCACAATATATCTCACATCCACCAGCTCCAGTATAGCCGGTGGTAGAAAAAATGACCTCCTTAACACCTGCAAATGGAATCTGTTTGAAAGTATAATACTCCATATCTTCAACCGAGTCGCCTGTGAGTTTCTGCATTGCCTTAAGAGCCATAGGACCCTGCACCGCTAACTGTGCAATTTCGTCGGATGCATTAAACAGCTCCTTTCCAAGCTCCATCCCCATCTTTTCAGCCTCCGCTGCACACCATTTCCAATCTTTATCAATATTAGAGGCATTGACAACCAGCAAGTAAGTTTCTTCGTCAATACGATAAACCAATAAATCATCAACAATTCCTCCTTTACCATTAGGGAAGCAGGTATACTGAACCTTCCCATCAATCAGGGCAGAAACATCATTAGTTGTAAGCCTTTGAACAAGATCAAATGCCTTCGGACCTTTTGCCCAAAATTCACCCATATGGGAAACATCAAAAACACCAAGTTTTTCACGAACAGCTCTGTGCTCATCATTGATTCCAGTATATTCAATAGGCATCCTGTAGCCGGCAAATTCTTCGATATGAGCTCCAAGGCTCTCATGGAATTTAGTAAACGGAGTATTCTTCATTTAGCAATGTATTTATTGTGTTACACAAACAAATGTATAGTTTTTAAACTTGATAATTCATGATAATTGTTATCATTTATTTCCTGCTAATCCAAGCCATCCATTAACAATATCAATAGATTTTGCTAGTCTCATTTCTCCCTGACCTCCAACAACTTCCAGCTCAAACCCACGCTTCTTGATATTAGATTGATATAGCTTATTTAGTTCATCCCGCTTGTGAGGATTCTCACGCAATGGATCACTTTTCCAGGGGATATCATTACTGCATAACAAGTATCTCCCACGACCAAAAACAGGGATAGCTTTTGTAAGCCAATCAGGAATAACTTTAAATTTTTGCTGATACCAGATATATGTGATAATCAGACCTGTATCAAAAAAAACCAAAGGCTTATCCTGGTATTGAATTATTTGTTCAATTTGCTTTTTTCCAATTACTTCCAGATCATTGATATTATACTCTCTACCCAAACCAGCAATATAATCCCTGGCATATTCTTCTATACAAATCACTCCGTAATAATCTGCAAGCTGTTTTGAAAGGGTGCTTTTCCCTGTCGATTCCGCCCCGGTCACAAAGATGTTCATAATACTTATTTCATATCCTTTTTCCAGGCATAATACCCGGCAACTGCCACTATAGTGTACACAAGAAAAAGAATTGCAGTTGCATACAAGCCTTTATAAATGTATAATCCTAAAGAGATGGCATCTACTACAATCCAAATCAGCCAGTGTTCAAGCACCTTCCTTGCTAACATCCAGGTTGCTACAATACTTCCGGAAGTTGTAAGCGCATCCATTACCGAAATTTGGGAATTGGTAAAGCGTATCAGAACCTGACTTATAACTAACCACAAAAATAAAAATACTAAAAGAAGAATTACACCCTCCTTCCTCCTTACCCCAACAACCTTAATGGATGATTTACCACCAGCGTTATTACCTCCTGCAGACCAGTGAAACCAACCATACAGACTAACAGCCACATAATAAATCTGCAGACTCATATCTGCATAAAAACCGGAATCAAAATATATCCAGATGTAAAATAAAGCTGATAGAAGGCCAAATAGCCATAACCAGATAATCTGTTTGTAAGAGAAATACAGATAAAAAAGACTTATTATCGCCCCGCAAATCTCAATCCAGTTTCCGGTGATCCAATTGATGAGGTATTCCATGGAAAAAACCCAAAAGTTCAGATAGTTCTAATTATTCCCACTCGATGGTTGCAGGGGGCTTTGAACTTATATCATAAACAACCCTGTTGATTCCCTTAACCTTGTTAATTATCTCGTTCGAAATAAGTCCAAGAAATTCATATGGCAAATGCGACCAGTCAGCCGTCATTCCATCAGTTGATCCAACGGCTCTCAGTGCAACAACATTTTCATAGGTTCGTTCATCTCCCATCACCCCTACAGATTGCACCGGAAGGAGTATTGCAGCTGCCTGCCACACCTGATCGTAAAGATCATGGTCCTTGAGCCCTCTGATGTAAATATCATCAACCTCCTGCAGTATTCTCACTTTTTCATAGGTAATATCCCCAAGTATCCTGATGCCCAAGCCTGGACCTGGGAATGGATGTCTTTGAAGGATAAGGGGAGTTATTCCCAATTCACGGCCTACCCTTCTAACCTCATCCTTAAACAGTAGGTTGAGTGGTTCTACAACCTTAAGACTCATCTCGTCAGGCAGTCCGCCAACATTATGATGGGATTTTATCGTTGCAGAGGGTCCATTAACAGAAATTGATTCAATAACATCAGGATAAATTGTTCCCTGAGCTAACCATTTTATATCCTTCAGTTTATGGGCCTCACGATCAAATATATCAATAAAGGTATGGCCGATAGCTTTGCGTTTATCCTCAGGTTCTGAAATCCCTTTAAGAGCGGTCATAAAATCGTCGGCTGCTTCAACCCCAATAACATTGAGCCCCATATGTTCGTAAGACTCCAGAACAGTATGGAATTCATTTTTTCTGAGTAGCCCATTATCAACAAAAATGCAAATCAACTGCTCGTCTATAGCCTTATGTAAAAGCACGGCAGCAACTGTACTGTCAACGCCACCCGACAACCCCAGAACAACTTTGTCTGAGCCAAGCTTTTCCTTTAATCCGGATATTGTTGTTTCTATGAAAGATGCAGGGGTCCAATTCTGTTGACAGCCGCAAACGCCAACCACAAAATTATGCAGGAACTGTTTGCCCTCGCTGGTATGATATACTTCAGGGTGAAATTGTATCCCGAATGTTTTTTCACCCTCAACTCTAAAGCCTCCAACCTTAACCTCTTTTGTGCTGGCTGTAATTGTATAATCATCAGGTATTGAAGCAATTGTATCTCCGTGCGACATCCACACCTGTGTTCCCTGCTTGATATCCCTAAAGATATCATCATCATGATCAACAAATTCCAAATTGGCTCTACCATACTCTCGGGTATTCGAGGGCAAGACTTCTCCACCGAAATTATGGGCCAGGAATTGTGCACCATAGCAAACCCCCAGTAAAGGTATCTTGCCCTTTATTTCTTTAAGATCAGGATAAGGAGCAGCTTCTTCTCTAACAGAATGTGGACTTCCTGATAGTATTACACCCTTAATATTGTCGGATAATTTGGGTGGATTGTTAAAGGGGTGTATTTCACAGTACACATTTAACTCGCGCACCTTCCTGGCAATCAACTGTGTGTATTGGGAGCCAAAATCAAGAATAAGAATCATATCTTCCATTGCAATTAAAGTAAGGATAAGAAATTAAGCGGAGTAAAGGTAAATATTAAAAAGATGTCGAAGAAAAGAATAAAAAACTTAGTCCAATTCATTTCTTCTTTTCACATCCACGGTTAATCCTTCTATTGCCAGGATTGTATTTGGAAAAACGCTTTGTGCTTCTTCTAAAAATGGATCAAGATTTTTATAACGGCTGGAATAGTGCCCGATAACAAGTTGTCGGGCATTTGCTTTTGTTGCTATTATCGCTGCCTCCTTTGCAGTAGAATGGCCGGTTTTTAACGCCCTGGATTTCATATCCTCCAAATAAGTTGCTTCATGATACAGAAGGTCAACTCTTTTTATCCATGGGATTATTTTTTCATAATAACGAGTATCTGAACAGAAAGCATATGTTCTTGGTAAAGGAGGTGGATTTGTTAGTTTATCATTTTCATAAACTTTTCCATTCTCATCAATATAATCCTCTCCTTTTTTCAAAGCCACAATGCTGGCAATTCCGAGATTTAGTTCACTTATTTTCTCTTTTTTCATTCTCCTATCCTTTTCTCTTTCACGGAAAAGGAAGCCCACACAATCAATTTTATGATCCAGGGGGAAAGATTCGACGATAAGATTCTTATCCTCCAGGATCACAGTCTTGTTTTTCATATCATGCTCCTTGAAAACCAGGGGATAATCAAGCTTAACCGAGGAATCGCTGAAATGCAGATCCAGAAATTTTTTCAGTTGAGGCGGGCCATAGATATTAAGTGGCACTTTCCTTCCCATCAGGTTAAGACTGGAAATCAGTCCAAATAAGCCATAAAAATGATCTCCATGCATGTGAGAAATAAATATATGGTGAATTTTACCAAAGCGTATTCGATACTTTCTCATCTGCATCTGCGTACCTTCACCACAGTCTATTAAAAAGAACCGCTCATGTACATTAAGCACATGAGCGGTAACAGTTCTATCAGATGTAGGTAATGCTGAACTACTTCCCAATATGGTAAGGGAAAAGGTCATTATGCATCCTTTTTGTCATCTTTACTTTCTTCCTCCTTGGCATCTTTCTTAGCTGCCGGCTTTTTTGCTGTCTCAGTTTTCTTGGCTGCTGGTTTCTTAGCAGTTTCCGTTTTCTTAACAGCAGGCTTCTTAACAGCAGGCTTCTTAGCAGCAGGCTTCTTAGCAGCAGGCTTCTTCTTAGCAGGCTCTTTCTCCTCAGTCACTTCCTCCTTCACTTCTTCCTTCACTTCTTCCTTCACTTCTTCCTTCACTTCCTCTTTCACTTCTTCCTTTACTTCTTCCTTCACTTCTTCCTTCACCTCTTCTTTTTTTGCCGGTTCTTTAGCTTCTGTCTTCTCTTCAGATTTCACTTCCTCTTTGGTCTCAACAGGAGCTTTTTCTTCCTTAGCAGCCTTCTCTTCTTTAGCGGCTTTTTTAGCAGCGGCCTTTTCAGCCTTAACAGCTGCAGCAGCTATAAACTCGCTTTGCTCATCCTTTTCCATCTGAGATTTCAAGGCAGCCAAATCAGTAATATCACCAAGAGTTGTTGCTTCCAGATTGGACTTAACATTCTTCATACCCTTTGAAGCAGAAGATGTTTTGGCTTTGCGTTCAACGGCCGCACCAGCTCTTTTCTCATCTTCAAACACACGGCTGTGTGAAAGGATAATACGCTTTGCCGACTTATTAAATTCAATCACTTTGAATTGCAATTTCTCATCAACTTTAGCCTGACTATTATCTTCCTTCACGAGGTGACGTGGAGTCGCAAATCCTTCGACACCATATGGAAGAGTGATAACTGCTCCACGATCGAAAATGTTAACCACTGTACCTTCATGTATTGAGCCTTCTTTGAATAAGGTCTCAAATACATCCCATGGATTTTCTTCCAATTGTTTATGACCCAGACTTAAGCGACGGTTATCCTTATCGATTTCAAGTACAATCACTTCAATCTCATCACCAATGGCACAAAATTCAGCAGGATGCTTGATCTTCTTAGTCCATGAGAGATCAGAAATATGAATTAAGCCATCCACTCCTTCTTCTATCTCAACAAAGACACCAAATCCTGTAAAGTTTCTCACTTTTGCAGAATGCTTGGTATTGAGCTTGTACTTAGTTTCAATATTTGACCAAGGATCTTCTCGTAGTTGTTTCATTCCTAATGACATCTTACGCTCTTCGCGATCCATTGTCAGAACTTGTGCTTCAACTTCGTCACCAACCTTAAGGAATTCCTGAGCACTTCTAAGGTGCTGTGACCATGACATTTCAGAGACATGAATCAGGCCTTCAACTCCAGCTGCGATTTCAACAAAGGCACCGTAGTCGGCCATAACAACCACTTTCCCTTTAACAACATCACCAACTTTAAGTTTATCATCAAGAGAATCCCAAGGATGAGGAGTAAGTTGTTTCTTACCAAGAGCGATACGCTTCTTGTTATCATCAAAGTCGAGGATAACAACGTTAAGTTTCTCATCAAGCTTAACAATCTCTTCGGGATGGTTAACCCTACCCCAAGAAAGGTCGGTAATATGAATAAGACCATCAACACCTCCAAGGTCGATAAACACACCATATGATGTAATGTTCTTAACAGTACCTTCCAGCACCTGACCTTTTTCCAGCTTGGAAATAATTTCTTGTTTTTGGATTTCAAGTTCTGCTTCGATAAGCGCTTTATGTGAAACAACAACGTTTTTGAATTCCTGGTTAATCTTAACCACCTTGAATTCCATTGTTTTTCCAACGTAAATATCATAATCCCTGATGGGCTTAACATCAATTTGTGATCCTGGCAGGAAGGCCTCGATTCCAAATACGTCAACGATCATACCGCCTTTGGTACGACACTTAATAAATCCTTTGATAATCTCACCGGTATCGTGAGACTGGTTAACTCTGTCCCAGGAGCGCATTGTGCGTGCCTTTTTATGGGAGAGCAGAAGTTGTCCGGTTCTGTCCTCCAGAGTTTCAACATAAACCTCAACAGGGTCGCCAGGCTTAAGCTCAAGGTTATATCTGAACTCGTTTAAACTTACAACGCCTTCAGACTTGTACCCAATATTGATTACAACCTCGCGTTTGTTCATAGAAACAACACTTCCTTCAACAACCTCATTAACAGCAACTGTTGACAGAGTTTGATCGAAAATATTTTCTAATTTTGTGCGCTCTTCAGCTGTGTAATCATCATGCTCGGCTGTGTAACTGTCCCAATCAAATTCAGTGACATCCAGCGGCTTTTTTACGATCACTTCTTCTTCAATAACTTCTTCCTCCGCCTTTTCTTCAGACTTGACTTCAGGTTCTTCGCTTATTGGTTTTTCAGCAACAGGCTCTTCTTTTACTGCTTCTTCAGCAACAGGTTCTTCGCTTATTGGTTTTTCAGCAACAGGTTCTTCGCTTACTGCTTCTTCAGCAATAGGTTCTTCGCTTACTGGTTTTTCAGCAACAGGTTCTTCGCTTACTGGTTTTTCAGCAACAGGTTCTTCGTTTACTGCTTCTTCAGCAGCAGGTTCTTCTGTTACA
>CAYXQX010000076.1:0-11598 GCA_964467485.1 uncultured Porphyromonadaceae bacterium
ATTGTGAATATGTTCCCCAATGCATCAATAGTCCAAACTTTATATCATCCCACTTTTCGAGGTTTTCTTTAACCAGAGGATCAGTTACCGGATGGTACTTTTGTACGTAATGTTGGCTTATGGCTGATCCTGTAAGAACTAGCAAAGCCGCAGTGATCATTAGTATTTTTTTCATTTTTTTTACGTTATTCGTTATCCCGTTATCCGGTTATCTGTTATCCCGTTATCCGGTTATCTGTTATCCCGTTATTTTGTGAAGTTTTTTATTTTGAAGGCCCAGGCGTAATGGCTGGGTAGGTCGTTGAAGCCAATTTCTGAGATATCGATTATTATGCTTCCATTATTATACTTCCAATTCAGCTCTTTTTCAAGCCCTAGCATATGCACCTTGGTGTCTTTTTTGGGTTCAGGCATATTTTGGAGTACGAACTCTCTGCCCGGCCATTCCAATGTTATTGCATATAGGTTACCATTATTAGTGGTATAGCCAATATATTGTCCCTGAGATTGAAATGTGCCCATTAAACCATTTATGGTTTCATTAGTTTTTTTTGTAGGGAACAGATATTCAGAGGATACGATGGTTTTTTCCCTCAAGCTGGAAGACCAAAACAATTGAATAGAGGCATTTTGCTTATGTTCGTAATATTCAATCCTGATGGGATAATAATTATCTGCCTGAAGAACTATTTTTCCAATTTTTGTTTCTGTTAGGTCGGTATCCATCGCCTGACTGCTAACATGCTCGGGTACGTTTTTCCAATTATTGATTATCAGTTCATCTCCTATCCAAATTCTTACAGCATCGTCTGCTACTGCCTCGAAGGTATATTCTTCGCTGCGATCCGGTTTGATATAACCTTTCCACACCGCCTTGAATGAGTCTTCTGATATTGGTTTACCCGGACTGTTTCTAACCCAGTTGTAGTTTATTTCCGGATCCAGGCGGGTCATGGAATAGGTTTTTTCTTCACCTCCTCTTATCCAGGTTTGGGATCCATTAATTGCCTCTTGGTTAGTTTCTATCCATTCACCAAGTTTAAGAATCCTCTCTTGCTGTAAAAGGGGGATTTGGCCGTCGGCTTTAGGGCCAACATTTATGGTTACTCCACCTCCATTAGATACTGCCTTGACAAAGAAATGAATAAGATCCTCCGGTGTCATATATGCGTCTAATTTTTCATTTCTGTTGAGAGCAAAGGATCTTCCTAAGCCACGGACCTCTGACCATGGACGGTCGCTGTTTTTTATTCCTGAACTGTACTCAGGCGTTAGGAAACCAATGTCGCTGCCACCTCCCCAGCGGTTATTAACAATTGCATCAGGCCCAACAAGGTTGTAATACCAGGAAATTAGTTCTGCTGCATGAAAATCAGATGCTTTGTTAAACCATTCTCCATCTGTGAATATTAATTCGGGCTTATAGGTGCCGATAACTTCTTTAAACTGAGGAATCATATATTTGTCGACATATTCCTTTATCTGGTCGTTTGGATCGGTATACCAGCGGTGTAAGGGGTTGTTCCACTCAGTAAGAGAGTAATATATTCCCATTTTCAAACCGGCATCCCGTACTGATTGAGTAAGTTCCCCAACCAAATCCCTCTTAGGACCAACATCCATAGCATTCCATCCTGGGGCATATTTGCTTGGCCAGAGGGTATAACCATCATGATGCTTTGATACAAGAATGATATATCCTGCCCCTGAACGACGGAAGATATCGGCCCATTCATCAGGATCGAATAGTTCGGCTTTGAAGAGAGGGGCAAAATCTTTGTAAACAAAATCTTCACCATAATTTTTTTTCATGAATTCAATTCTCAGAGGTTCTTTTAATTGCAATCCTCTCAAAAACCATTCGCTGTATGCTTCGGGTTCACTGTAAGATGGAACAGAAAATAATCCCCAGTGAATGAAGATCCCTAGTTTTGTGTCCTTGAACCATTGAGGGTAGGGGCGTGATTTGAGATCCTCCCAGTCTGCAGTCCAGGTTTTATCCTGGGCTTGGGCCAATAAAGGAAGTAGTATGAGAAGTAGTATTAGTCTTTTCATTAATTTCTCGTTAATCGTTGCTCGTTATTCGGTACTTGTTACTCTACTATGATTTCATCGACGAAGAGCCAGGCTGGTTCGCCGGCGCCGCTATGCCATTCGGGGCAGAGTCCAATACTAATGGCAATAACTTTTAGATATCTGACTTTTCCTTCTTTAATGTTTATGGAATAGTCTTGAATTTTCCTTTCAGGGTCTTTTAATGAAATTTTATTTTTGGCAGTTCCCAGAGCCTTAAAGGTTTTTCCGTCAATAGAACCAAAGGCTGTAACAACTTCTGGGAAAAACACCCAACTGCCTACTGTTTGCAGGCAACCTATTTTGATATTGGAAATTTCCTTTTCTTCGCCAAGGTCAATAACTATTTCCATGTCTTTCCCATTAAAAGCCTGCCAACGGCCATCGCTCAGATTGACTGATCCTCTCAGACTATTGGTAAGAGCGTTATTGCCTCCTGCGGGATATTTTGGGCTGTACTCCGATAGATACTCTACTGGGGCTCCTGTAGCCTTGTGTATCCATACTTTTTCAGATGAAATTACCGAGTAAGCTTTGTGTTCCACAAAAGTGACAGTTTTAACAATCGTAGTCTCATCCACAATAAATGGTTTTTTGTAAAGAGATGAGTTTTCTGTTGGTTCACTTCCATCCAGAGTATAACGTATTGATCCAAAGTTTAATGGATTAGATAGTTGTATCGTGAATTCTCGTTTTTCAAGATTGAAATCTGTTTCCAGATCCACATTAGCAAAACTCTTTGAATAGTTGATATTATTATGATCCAGCCGTCCAAGGTGGCTCCTCAACCGAGTAGCAAAATCATCAAAATCTCGTTTATCTTGAGGGGTCCATCCTACTTCAGCGAGGGCTGATAAGCGTGGAAAGGCCATGTAATCGGCATGCTCAGGTGTTGTGACAAATTCGGTCCATAGGTTAGCCTGAACGCCGAGGATATATTTGGCTTCCTCAGCGCTTAATTCTTGAGGCACTGGATTAAAAGAATATACTTTTTGCAAAGGGAGGTATCCTCCTATGGCAAGAGGTTCTAACTCCGGTTTTCCCTGATAATAGTCAAAATAGCAAAAGGAGGTAGGGCTCATTACTACGGGGTGCCCTTGTTTGGCGGCAGTTATCCCTCCCTGGGTACCCCTCCATGACATTACAGCAGCATTTGGTGCCAGCCCTCCTTCGAGGATTTCATCCCATCCAATTAACTGCCTGCCATTAGCATTTAGAAAAACTTCTATCCTGCTTATAAAATAGCTTTGTAATTCATGCTCATCAGCTAAATTCTCCTCTCTGATACGTTTTTGGCAATCATCACATTCTTTCCATTCTTTTTTATTTGCTTCATCTCCACCTATATGAATGTATTTGGATGGAAATAAGTCCATCACCTCGGTTAATACATCTTCCAGGAATTCGAATGTTTCTTCTTTTCCTGCGCAGAAGATATCTGTTATTGGCCACACTCCTCCTGGTAAAACGGTGAATGGTCCGTCTGTACAGGCATACTCCGGATAGGCTGCCAAAACAGCATTAGTGTGCCCGGGCATTTCAATCTCAGGAACCACAGTGATAAAGCGACTTTGGGCATATGCAACTATCTCCTTTATGTCATCTTGAGTATAGAATCCTCCGTAAGTTGCTTCTTCTCCTGGTTTTTGATTCTCTCTGGCATTCCAATGAAGATCCTCATGATCAACCCTCCAGGCACCCACTTTAGTTAGCTTAGGATATTTTTTAATCTCAATACGCCATCCCTGATCATCCGTAAGGTGCAGATGGAGGGTATTCATTTTATGCATGGCCAGATTGTCTATGGTTTTAAGAATATACTCCTTTGGCATGAAATGCCTGGATACATCCAGCATGAAACCACGCCATTCAAGTCGTGGGAAATCAGTTATTTCAATTCCCTTGATCTCTCCATCTGAGTTCATTAGTTGAAGCATGCTTTGTACGCCGTAAAACAGACCTGCTTTTGCTCTTGCCTCAATTTTTACGCCATCACTTCCTGATGTTAAAACATATCCTTCAGTACCCAGTGAGTCGGGTAATTGTTCATTTAGGCCGAGTATAATCTCTGAATTGGAATCTCCTGATGTTAAAACAATTCCTGTGCTTGATTTTACTTCATCAATCATGAAGCTTGAGATATCCACAAGACTCTCATCAGAAATCCCAAGAGTGGTCGCAGAGCTGAGAGAAAAACTTCCGTTGACCATTTGAAAACTTACAGGTTTTGGAATTACTGTCATGGTTTGTTCCTCCATTGGTGTACATTGGGATAGGGTACATAAAACAATCACCAATGCTGGTATTATGCCTTTTTTATTCATCATTGATTTTTTGTAATTTTTATCATCATCAGTTTAAATTCCAACCCACAACTCGCAACCCGGAGTCCCTACAGATTTTTTATTTTTATGTTGCGGAAGCTGACGTTGTTGCCATGATCCTGAAGCAGTATATGTCCTTCTTTACCTTCACCAAAATCAGGATATTTTGCATATTTACTTTTCTGAACCAGGGCACGGTATATTTGTGATCCTCTTTCATACTCAACAACTTTAGAGCCGTTTAACCAATGCTCTACATGACTTCCTTTAACCAACACCCTGGCTTTATTCCATTGGCCGGGCTTGTTTGGTGTTACGCTTTTGTCGGATGGTATAAGGTCATATAATGATGCAAGAGTTCTGTTTCCTCCAACCCCATTTTTAGCATCAGGATGCTCGGCATCATCAAGGAGCTGGAATTCCAGTCCTATAGCAGAACCGACTCCTTTGTTCAGACCATCAACAACGAAATACTTGATGCCACTGTTTGCTCCTTTAGTAAGTTTGAAATCCAGGGTCAGCTCAAAGTTTGAATATTCCTTGATGGTAACAATATCGCCACCATTGGTGCTTTCACTTCCACCAGATTCAAATACGCTCAGGATACCATCCTTCATACCCCAACCTGTTTCGGGGAATTTTTCTTTGCTGGCACCTCTCCATCCATTATTGGTCTTGCCATCCCATAAAAGACTCCAACCCGCTTCTTTTTCCTCTTTTGTTATGGTATTGGGGATGCTTGAAATCTCTTTAAGCTCGCTATTGACAGGCCACTTATACATATCGAGGTTGCTGGTAACAATCCGGATATTTCCCCAAATCACCTTTATGCCTTCTTTTTCTTTGTTATTCCCAACACCATGAACCTGAAAGGCAATAAATCCGCTAGGATCTGCATCGTCGATCAGGTTAGCCGCATGCACTCCATTGATCCAGGTCTTGATTGTATTGCCTATCGCTTCAATATGATAATGATTCCAACCATTGACTTTATATGCAGCACCCGCTAATGGATTGTGACCCAATGGATATAACCATCCTCTGCGACCTTCATCATAAACACCTGCACTCCATGCTCTTTCCGATGGATCAATCTCTATCTGGTAACCATGAACTCTGCCATTATTATATTCTTTATAACTGTGGCTTCTGATCTGGACACCAGAGTTTAGTTTTGGGTCACAAAGCACATCGTATTCCAAGATAAAATCAGAATAATCTTTTGTTGTGGCTATAAAACTATTTGGTGTTTTCATGACAGTACTGCCAACCAACATTCCTTTTTTTACTTCATATTTTGCTTTACCATTAAGTTGCTTGAAGCCCTTAAGGTTTTTTCCATTGAAAAGATCCACCCAGTCGCTTTGTGCGAAGGCTGTTGAGGATAATAATACAAGACTAAGGATAATCGATAAATATTTGAATTTCATGTTATTAAGCTTTTGTTTGTTTTCAGAAAGCAAAGTTAAAAAATCCTGATGATTGATAATCTTATCGATCCATTAATCATTTCCTTTTATATGTAGAATCAGTAATCCTCCTGATGTAATGCGAATGATTCAAATAAGTGCTTATTTTTGCTGCTGAAAAAAATCATAATACTATAACAATGGACAACTTCGAATTATATAATCCTGTACGAATACTTTTCGGAAAAGGGCAAATAGCTAATATTAGCAATCATATACCTAAAGGTGTAAAGATCTTGTTGGCTTACGGAGGGGGCAGTATCAAGAAAAATGGCATATATGATCAGGTTAAAACGGCACTTGCCGACTGGGAATTAGTTGAGTTTGGTGGAATAATGCCAAATCCTAAATATGAAGCAATAATGCCTGCTGTGAGAATAGTTAAGGAAGAGGGCATTGATTTTATTTTAGCTGTAGGTGGTGGTTCTGTTGTTGATGCAGTCAAGTTTATTGTTGCCGGAAGCCAATATACGGGTGATGATCCATGGGATATTTTGAATAAAGGGGCTGAAGTAAAATCAGCGCTACCCTTTGGTGTAGTACTAACATTACCAGCCACTGGAACTGAGATGAATGGGAACTCAGTTATTTCTCGTGGATCAACAAAAGAGAAGTTTGCTTTTTCTTCTCCAAAGGTGTTGCCGGTATTTTCCGTGCTTGATCCGGAGGTAAGCTATTCATTACCAATCAATCAGGTTGTCAATGGGGTGGTTGATGCCTATATTCATGTTATTGAGCAATATTTAACCTACCCATCACAGGCTCCTGTGCAGGACAGGTATGCCGAGAGTCTTCTTCATATTTTGAAGAAGGAGGGACCCTTGGCTTTGGATGTTGATTCTCCTGATTATGACAACCGGGCAAGCATTATGTGGGCAGCTACGAATGCGCTTAATTATTTTCTGTCGATGGGAGTTAGAACAGATTGGGCCACTCATCAGATTGGACATGAGCTGACAGCTCTTCATGGATTAGATCATGCAGTTACCCTGGCTATTGTATTACCTGGCTTGCTGAATAGTGTTAAGGAGGCACGCAGGGAAAAATTGCTACAGTATGCAGAAAGAATCTGGGGCCTTAGCGGTTTTGACCAAGTTGCAGTTATTGATGAAGCTATAAACCGCACTGAAAACTTCTTTAAATGCCTTGGCATCAAGACCCATTTATCAGATTATGGTATTGGTATGGACACCATTGATCTTATTGAGAAACGCTTGACGGATCGTGGCGTCAAGATGCTGGGAAATGCCAACGACATACAGCTTGCAGACGTGAGAAGTATTCTCGAGTCCAGGTTGTAGCTTGGGTGCTGGTTGCTGGGTGCTACGTTTCTTCCATATTAAGAGAAGATGCTGTATAGTATTATCATTATTACAATCAGTATTCCTGATAAAATCCGTGGGTCTGTAATTCCGGTAATTTTCCCTTTGGTAATAAAGCTCAAGGGGTTATCCAGAGTGAACAAATCGATTTGTTCCGGTCGGGGTTTAGGCGTGAGGTAGCTTACCGTAAAATACACAACTGATAAGATCACAAATAGCCACCAGCTTTGCATCATGTAAGGGATTCCCCAGTTTTCGGTAATAATCTTAACATCACCAAAGGCGGGGAAATCGATTGTAAATGCAATTGCTCCGAGTATAAATCCCATAACTATGGTGGCAAATGAGGCTTCTTTTGTTCCTCTTTTTGAGAATACTCCATAGAGGAATACCACAGCAATTGGAGGTGCAAGAACGGCCAGGATAGTGTTAATAGCGTCGAAGATGCTTCTGAATCGTTCAATCATAGGCGACCAGGCAATTGCCAGTATCATCACTGCTACGGCTGTCCAGCGACCTATGGTTACCTGCTGCTTGTCGGTTGTTTGGGGACGTGCTCGTTTTACAATATCAACCGATACCAGTGTGGCTGAAGAGTTTAAGGCTGCAGCGATAGTACTCATTAGAGCTGCCAAAAGAGCGGCTGATAACAGACCTTTAAGTCCGGTTGGGAGCAACTCCGTTATAAGAACTGGTAAGGCATTATTTGCATTGTCGCCAATGATGTCACCAAACAGAGCATAAGCAAGGATACCAGGTATAACCATAATAAATACGGGTAGGATTTTTATAAACCCGGCGAAGATAGGTCCAATCTGGGCGTCTCTCTGAGATTTTGCTCCCAGTACCCGCTGTACAATAGTCTGATCTGCACACCAATACCATATGCCAATAACAGGGTAGCCCAGCAAGATAGAATACCAGGGCAGGTTGGGACTACTCTCTGCGCTTCTCAACAATACAAGTTGATCGGGACGCAGTACTTCTTTAAGTTCTGCCAGGGAATGAATTCCCTTGTCGGGCAGGGCAAAAATTGCCATACCAGCCATTATGCTGGCTCCCAGAATCAGGATAACTGTTTGGATAGTTTCTGTGATTACCACTGATTTAAGGCCGCCAAGGACAGTATATATTGAGGTAATGACAGAAATGATTATTATACTAAACCATTTATCAATTCCGAAAAATGTTTCAAAAACCACAGCTCCTGCGTACAGGCTTATTCCGATATGCATAAATAGAGCACCGATTATTGCAAGAAAGGCCAGGAGCGATCGAGAGGCCCCTCCATACCTTTTTTCGAGAAATTCAGGCAGGGTGGATATCTTGTTCTTGAAATAGAAAGGAGCAAAAACCAAGCCCAGCAGGATCAGGAGAAAAGTTGCCATCCATTCAAAGTTTCCCTGAACCATGCCATCCCGATACCCGGCAGCAGCTAGTCCTACAAGATGGATAGTTGAAATATTGGATGCGAATAAGGCGGCACCGACAAATGCCCAATTCAGGGATCTTCCGGCTAGGAAATAAGAACTGGAAGTCATCTTCTGTCTCCTCACTACCCAAACTCCAACAGCCAGTATACCAACCAGGTAGATGATTATTATTACAAGGTCAAGTATAGGTAGGTTAATGTCACCAGTCATAAAGTAAGTTTAATTTTATAATCAAGATTAATAATCTACATGATGCCAAATGGGACCTCAATGGCATAGAACAAGATTCTTCCAAGAATCTCATTAAGGAAAATACAGCAAGCTGCCCCTACTGCCGGCCACATTAATTTTTTACACTCATTAGTTTCGGAACGGATTTTTAAAATGGACATAAATATAAGGCCAATAGATAAAATTTGAAAACCCAGTCGGAAATAGAAAATATAGGTATAATCATCCAATAGTAATTTAAGGCTCAGTTGGCTGGCCTGACTGTTTTGATCCAGGTAGCTAAAAAAGATTGGGATAAACAATACTTCGAGCAAAAGCACTATTATAATTATCCAGGCCAGGCTTTGTTGTCCCGACAAGCTCCCTTTTTGTATTTGGAAGAGGAGAAGGAAAACTCCCCCCAGAGATAGAGTAGCAGCAATGAAATTCAGGAAGGTGAAAATAGGTTGCCATACCGGGATTGGTAGAGCCGAATATATCCTCGACATGATGAATATCAGTACTATGCCTGATATTGTGGCCAGGTTCAATAATACCAGGATCAGCCTTTTCCAGTCCGACATGGTTAGAATTAACAAGGTGAAAAAACCGGTAAAGAATAAATAAACTATCAGGAAAAATATCTCTTTGCTCAACCAAGAGGATGATATGTTCTCAAGAGTATTAAATGCTCTAAATGGTTTTCCTAAATGAAAAACGGATATGAGAACAGCTACAATGGCGAATAATAAAGCCAATACCGGTATTGTTCTGAACTGGGCAGGGAAGTGTGTTTTATTTCTGAAGGTTGGTAAGAAGACAATAAAATTATATAGAATTAGTGTTCCCACAGATAATTGACACATCAGGGTAAACCCAATGAGTGGAATATCCTTAATAATCATTTTTCACCTCCTCTACATTTGCAATTATGGCCTTATTTGATTCTGCTGTTAGTGATTCGGGGTGTGGTTTAATTACCAGGGCAGGTTTGGTAATTTTTGGATTTGGGATGGGATAGACCTGACTCAGATCTCCATGTTTTTTTCTTAGTTCTGATAATTCTCCAAAATCCAGCGCTCTCATTGGGCAAGATGCGACACATGCTGGAGGCTTTCCAATTTCCAGATAATCAATGCAAAAATCACATTTTGTCATAAGGCCGGAATCATGATCAAATTGAAGAGCTCCATAGGGGCAGGCCCATTCGCAATATCGGCAGCCAACACATTTTTCAGGATTAATAAATACAATACCGTTTTCAGCATTTTTTTCCAGCGCTTTAGTTGGACATGCTTTAACACAGCTGGGATCTTCACAGTGATTGCAGGAAATGGATAAGTTGTAGGTGCTGATGTTTGGTTTCCATCCTCCTTCAGGTTTCTGTTCCCAGTCTCCTCCAGAAATCTCATATACACGTCTCCATCTGATGCCCTCACTGAGGTTGTTTTTATCCTTGCAGGCAACCTGACAGGTTTTACAACCTGAGCAGGCAGAGGTATCTATATAGAATCCTAATTGACTCATACTTACATATTATCTAAGTCGTTTTACTTCAACCATAATTGTGTGTTGTGCATTTCCAAAAGCCAATGGCGTCCATCTTTCAGAGGTCAGAGTATTGATAGAACCACCTATGTCAACCTGATTTTTGTCGGGTTCCCACCATGCCCCCTCTGGGATTGCAATAACCCCGGGAAGTATTCTCTGTGTCAATCTGCATTTTATTTTAACCTTACCTCTGTCATTAAAGGCCATAACATAATCGCCATCGCTAATATCTCGTGATTCAGCATCAATAGGGTTAATAAAAATCCTCTGAGGAAAGGCTTCTTGTAGCCAATCAACATTATTATGTGTTGAATGGACTCTCCCCATGTAATGAGGCCCTATTGCCTGGAGAGGGAAGCGCTCTTTTTCAGGACCAAAGGGTGATTCCCATTCCTGGATATATTTAGGTACTGCAGGTATTTCATCAGGCATGTTCATGTCTGATAGGGCGGGGGAGAAGATCTCAATTTTTCCTGATGGTGTTTTTAGGGGATATTTTACCGGATCCTTTGCAAAATCCTCAAATGATATTTTAGGTTCGGTCACGGGGAGGCTGTACACCCCCTGGTTATTTTTTACTACCTCTTCGAAAGCAGGGATATTTGGGAAGCGTCCTGTGCGGTACGATTCCCAAAGCTTTTTGGTCCATCCTTTTTCATCCAGGTTTTCAGTATATTCCTCATATACTCCTAGTTGACGGGCAAGATCGGCACAAATACGGTAATCTGATTTCGATTCGAAGGCAGGTTCAACTACCTGAGGCATAAGGATTACCTCATCTCCATACTTCCAGCCATCCTCTAGTCCCCATGTTTCAAACTGCATACAGGCAGGTAGAAGCAGGTCGGCAAATTTCCCTGTTGGAGTAAGAAACTGATCTTGAACAACCAGGAATTCAACTAATGACTCATCCTCGAGGATTTTAGCTGTGCGATTGATATTGCTATGTTGGTTGATCAGGGCATTAGATGCAACGGCCCAGATAAACTTAATATTTGATGACAGCTTATCAACACCTGTAAGTCCTTCTTTATCACTTAGTTCGGTTCCACGTATAACGGCTTCGGTCCAGAGGAAGGTAGGAATAGAAGCTTTTACGGGATTGCTCTTCATTGGAAAAATATTCCATAAAGGGGCTCCTCCGGCCTGATGAGCAATACCGCTGGCCCAACCACCATGAATACCAATATTGCCGGTTATGGCAGCTAAAACACAT
>CAYXQX010000077.1:0-11549 GCA_964467485.1 uncultured Porphyromonadaceae bacterium
GCCGACATGGTGGCAGGCAGCATGAAAAGGAGAGGGTTTATTTGAGTTGCAACTGCCAGCCCTGCTAATACGGGCAGGATCATTTCAGTGGTTGCAGTATTGGATGTTAGTTCAGTAAGAAAAGTCATCAGCAAAGCCACTATGGCTATGATTATTATTGGGTGGAGGACAGTAACGAAGCTGAGTTGTTCTCCAAACCAGGTTGATAAGCCAGATTCTTTAAAACCGGAGGCCAGCGCAAAACCACCACCAAACAGCAGGACTATGCCCCATGGCAGTCGGGATGCCGTCTTCCAGTCCATTAATCTGCTTCCTTTTACATTCTTTGATGGTATGGCAAATAGTATTATGGAAAGGGCGATGGCAACTGTTCCGTCGTTTATATATTCCGGAAACCTAAAAAGGTTTTGCCAACCGGGTATTCTGAAATTTCCTATTTGAATGTCAGCTCTGCTCACCCATAGTAAGGCAAGACTTATAAATATTACAAAAATGGTTTTCTCTTCAAATGCTGCTTTACCCAGTTCCTGGTATTGATTTTTTAATATAGTCTTATCCATTGTCCAGGTATCCGTTCTCCTACCAAATTTAAGATAGAGGAATCCCCATGCAAAGAGAAATAGAACAATCCCTGCCGGCAAGGCAAAGATCATCCAATCGGCAAAGCTTATCTCAGGAGCCTCAGGGAACATTATTTGGAAAATCCTTGTGAATGAGAGGTTTGGAGGCGTTCCAACAAGCGTCATCATTCCACCAATCGAAGCACTGTATGCCACGCCCAGCAGGAGGCCAATGGAATAAGAATTGGTTTTTCCTGATGATTTTGTCGACTGATCCTCCAACTGCGAAATCACAGATATCAGGATAGGAACCATCATCATTGTTGTGGCTGTATTGCTTATCCACATTGAAAGGAATGCTGTGGCTAGCATAAATCCCAGAAGGATTCTGGCTGGTTTGGTCCCGGTAAAAATCAGGATTCGCAGAGCAATTCTTTTGTGAAGGTTCCATTTCTGCATGGCCAAAGCCACAATAAAACCACCAATAAAGAGAAAAATTACATGATTGAAGTAGGTAGCAGAAACCATTTTTCCATCCATGATACCCAGGAGGGGAAACAGGGCAATGGGAAGCAAGGCAGTGATTGCGAGTGGTACTGCTTCTGTAATCCACCATAAAGCCATCCATGAGGCTACAGCCAGAGTAGCTGTTGTTTCGGGCCGATCAGGATTAAGATTGAATGAAAATAAAATGAGCAGGCCCACCAGTGGACCTGCCCAAAATGATATCTTTTTTTGCTTACCTTTAATAACCATCAAATTACTGATTCAGAAATTGCAAGATGTTGTTCTCTATCCTCTTTTCAACATCTTCAGCATCAGCCTTTTCAAATTTATCTCCAGTGATACTTTCAAACAATTCAATGTAGCGGTCTGATACATTTTTTATTGTCGTTTCATGCATTTCCGGCATTGCTTGATCTTTCTTGCCCTGAAAGCCGTTGTCGATAAGCCATTGACGTACAAATTCTTTTGACAAGTGTTTCTGTTTCTCTCCCTGGTCAAAATTATCCTGATAGGTTTCTTCGTAAAAATACCTGCTGGAATCAGGAGTATGTATCTCGTCAATCAGGTAAATATTATCATTTTTGACGCCGAACTCATACTTGGTATCAACCAGGATTAATCCTTTTTCATGCGCAATGTCTGTACCTCGCTGAAATAATTTACGGGTGTAATCCTCAAGTTGGATATATTCCGCTTCAGAAACCAATTCTTGCTTGATTATCTCTTCTCTGGAGATATCTTCATCATGACCTTCATGAGCCTTTGTGGTTGGGGTCAGTATTGGCTTATCAAATTTCTGATTCTCCTTCATACCTTCGGGTAAAGGGATGCCGCAAATAGATCTTTTGCCTGAGCGATACTCTCTCCAGGCATGACCAGTTAGGTATCCTCTGATAACCATTTCCACTTGATAAGGTTCTACCCTATGTCCTATGGTAACCATTGGATCGGGTGTGCTGATTTTCCAGTTTGGAACAATATCAGCAGTCGCATCCAGGAATTTTGAGGCTATCTGATTGAGTACTTGTCCTTTATAAGGTATGCCTTTTGGTAGTACGACATCAAAAGCGGATATGCGGTCTGTGACCACCATCACAAGATACTCATCGTTAATATTATAAACGTCTCTGACCTTCCCTTTATAGAGGTCTTTCAATCCCGGGAGTTTAAATTGTGTTTGATTTATTGCCTGAGCCATTGGCGATAGATTTTAATTATGATTAAACAAAGTTAAAAATATTGAAAATTATTGCGTTATTAATTTTTTTAGCGCATGATTTTTAAGATCCTCCATTTTGATCCTCCTCATAGGCCTGAACAATCCGTGCTACCAGCTTATGGCGAATAATATCCCCTTTATCAAAATCGACAATTGCAATTCCTGATATATCCCGAAGCATTTCATGGGCATGTACTAATCCCGATTTGGATGGAGATTGCAGGTCGATTTGGGTAATATCACCTGTTACGATAAATTTTGAATTATTACCCATTCTTGTGAGGAACATCTTTAATTGGTTAATAGTAGCATTTTGGGCTTCATCAAGAATTACGAATGAGTTTTCGAGAGTCCTACCTCTCATAAATGCCAGAGGTGCAATTTGAATAGTATTATCATCCATGTAATCTGCTAGTTTTTTTGCCGGCATCAAATCCAGCAAAGCATCATACAGCGGCTGAAGGTAAGGATCAAGTTTTTCTCTTAGGTCGCCCGGAAGGAATCCAAGCTGTTCACCCGATTCCACTGCAGGACGGCTAAGGATAATACGTTTAACTTCCTTGTTCCTAAGAGCGTGTACGGCCAGGGCGACTGCCATATAAGTTTTTCCTGATCCTGCAGGCCCTGTTGCAAAAAGGAGATCGTGTGTTTTAAATTCCTCAACCATCACCTTCTGGTGCGGCGTTCTGGCCCTTATTGGTTTACCACTGTTACCAAAAACAATAATATCATCATCCTTTGCCTTGTCATTATGGCCAAATGATGATGATTCACCCAATATCCCTTCAAGTGAGTATTGATCAAGTTTATTAAATTGGTTAAGATGGCTGAAAATCCTCTTCAACTTTTCTTCGAAAAGCTCAATTTCTTTAGGATTACCTATTGCCTTAACCTGGTCGCCGCGAGCAATTATCTTCAATTTAGGGAAAAAATGTTTGAGAATTTCAATGTGGAGATTGTTTTGTCCGTAGAAAACAACTGGATCGATACCTTTTAAATATAAAATCTTTTCAATCATAAAGTGGACTAGAATCGTTAATTTTGCGGCTTGCAGCCAATAAAGAAATTCGTTTCTATTTTGACAAAAATACAGATATTCGTGAATAATCTAACGGTATTATCCAGAGATGACAGTTATTAGTCTGACAAGTGATTGGAATAAGCATGATTACTATGTTGGGATGCTTAAAGGCAGGATCATACGCTTGGTTCCTGAGGCTACTCTGGTGGATATTAGTCATGACATACAGGCCTTTCATAGTCTGCAGGGAGCATTTGTTTTGCGCCAGGCGATCACTGAGTTTCCGCAAGGAAGTATTCACCTGTTTCTTGTGAATCAAGGCCGCACCTCAGATGTTAATCCTGTGATATATAAATATAGGGGGCAGTTTATTATTGCATGGAGTGATCCGGTATTGGGATTGCTTTTTGATGAAGATCCGGAAATTTATTTCCAGGTTACTCCTGAAATATTTACAACGATTGCCAGTCATAGCTCAAGCAGTAAAGATGTTAATGGATTTTCACCTTCTTTTCCTGAAATGGCTTTGTTTCCCCGTATTATTAGGTGGCTGATTGATGCTACGGATGAAGAACTAAATAAGTATGAATCTATTCCCGTTGAACAATCCCCTTGGCAACCGGTGATTCAGGAAGGGGCTATTACCGGCAGAGTGATTTTTGTTGATTCGTATAAAAATGCTATCAGTAATATCACCAGGTCGCTGTTTGATGAAGTGCAGCATGGGAGCAGATTTGAGATTTTTGTAAAGAGTAACCATTACAGAATTGATAAATTAAGTCAATCATATAGCGATGCTGAGCCCGGCGACCTGATAGCCCTATTTAACTCGGTGGGTTTTTTGGAGATAGCCATGGTACAAGGGCAGGTTGGAGAACTTCTTTCGCTGGAGCAGGGTTCAACAATAAAAATAAAATTTTATGATAAAGGAAGACAGGCAGGAGACATTAGAGGCGTTTAACCGCCTTCTTGATATAATGGATGAACTGAGGGTAAAATGCCCATGGGATAAAAAGCAGACTTGGGAGAGCTTACGGACTTTAACCATTGAGGAGACTTATGAGCTGACTGACGCCATTGTTGCTAAGAATTCTCATGGGATAATGGAAGAGTTGGGTGATTTAATGTTACATCTGGTTTTTTATTCAAAAATTGGAGTGGAGAAAGATGCCTTTAATCTTAAGGATGTACTTGATTATATTAATAACAAGCTTGTTTACAGGCATCCACATATTTTTTCTGATGTGAAAGTTACCAGTGCACGCGATGTTGAAGATAATTGGGAAAAGCTGAAATTGAGCGAGAACGGAGGGAAAAAAACAGTTTTGGGTGGTATCCCATCCAGTCTTCCAGCTCTTATTAAAGCATACCGTATCCAGGATAAGGTGCGGGGAGTAGGTTTTGATTGGGATAAGAAGGAACAGGTTTGGGATAAAGTTGAAGAAGAGATAAATGAGTTTAAAGAGGAATTGGTAGGGACAATTGATGAGGATGCAATGGAGCAAGAGTTTGGGGATGTTTTCTTTTCACTCGTTAATGCAGCCCGCCTTTATGGTATAAACCCAGAGAATGCTCTTGAAAGAACTAACTTAAAATTTATTAAAAGGTTCAATTATCTGGAAAAGCAAACTATCAGTAAGGGGCATAGTCTTAGGGATATGAGCCTTGATGAGATGGATGTGATTTGGGAAGAAGCAAAAAAGACAGATGATTAATCTGCCTTTTGAATTTATTTTTCTTCTTCTTTTTTCTCTTCTGGAGCTTTGGCTTCTGCCTCTTCTTCAACCTTTGTCTTAGCCTCAGTCTTAGCCTCAGGCACAGTTTTAGTCACAGTCTCAGGAACAGGTTCAGGTTCAGGTTCTTTATCCAATATGCCATGTTTCAGGAGGGCATTGTACCAGTTTAGAACTTTTTTCATATCAGAAACATAAACCCTATCCTGATCATAATCAGGAACGATTTCTGCGAAATATTCTTTGAGCTCCTTATTGCTCAGTTTCTTTGGGCTTGAGACTTCCTGATTATCCTCTTTTTCCTTTATCCTCTTCAATACTTCACCTAAGAGTAACTCATCTTCCTCAGTGTATATTGAGATATCTTCCAGTGAGCTAATCCTTGCTGACGCATAGGCAGGTGTTCTGTTTCCTGTGTCGAGATGTTCAACGATCACAGCATTTTTACCTTGGGAGATCATTTTATATAATCCTCCCTGTCCAGCTATCGACAATATTCCTTTAAGATTCATCCGCTTTATATATTTTAAATTTTAGCCCACAAATATAGACATTTAGGACATTCCCCTTGTTGTTTTGATTTTTTCGTAAGCTTCCTGGAGTTTTTGGAACTTCTCCTTGGCTTTATTTTTCACGTCATCACCAAGATAGGCTACCTTATCAGGGTGATACTTAACTGCCATTTTTTTGTATGCTTTCTTCACATCATCATCACTGGCGTTCTTTTCAATTTCCAGGATTTGATAGGCTGAGTTCATATTATTTTTGAACATTGCCATAATGGAATTCATATCAGAGGAAGAAATTCCCATATGATAGGCAATTCTTTCTACCATCTTTATTTCCGAATCGCTAACCCTTCCATCTGCTTTGGAAACACCAATAAGAAAGTGGACTAATTGCAGCCTGGAACTATAGTCCATATGTGTTCCTATCTGCCTGCTGATCTCTTCTACCGGGATACTTTGCTTAAGAATATCCCTGAGAATAAGCATCGAACTTTGGGTTGTTTCATGGCCAAAACTCTGAGTGAAATATTGTTTTACATAGTCGAGTTCCGCTTTAACTACTTTACCATCAGCCTTCATCACGGCTGCTATCAGAACAACCAGGCTCGTGACAAAATCGCCTCTTGTTGTGTTAGATGCTTGTTGTGTTCCTTGATTTAAAATTTTGTTTCCGCTCCCATCAAGCATGGATCCCAGGGCAAATCCAAGTAATCCGCCTAATGGCCCCATAAATGCCCAACCTAAACCTCCGCCAATCCATTTTCCAAATTTTCCCATTTTTTTTCGGTTATCTTTTATCCGTTATTCCGTTATTCCGTTATCCGTTATTCCGTTATTCTGTTATGGATTTGTATTACCTGGGGTAATATCAAGCTTTTTCCATCGTTAACTATCACATAATCAGCGAGCTTTCTTTTTTTGCTGTCAGTCCATTGATTTTGCATCCTTTTTCTTATTTGATCAGGATTTACCTTGTCACGTCTTTTAACTCTATCGAGCCTTATTTCCTCCGGAGCAACCACCAGTATGTTTGAGTGAAGGTTTTTATAGCTTCCTGTTTCAAACAAAATGGCTGCCTCTTTAATTATGTATGCTGAGTTAATATTTTCAGAACACCAATTTTTGAAATCCTTTTCCACCTCCGGATGGATTATTTCATTTAGTTTCTTTAACAGGCTGGAATCATCAAATACCATGCCTCCAATAAATTGGCGGTTTAGCATGCCATTGGTATAGGCATCCTTCCCAAAAAGACTGACAATTTTACTTATTACTGCCGGATTATTGTCGCTTATGTACCTGGCTTGGTTATCTGCTTTATAGATTGGGACATCAAGATTTTGAAAAATCTTTGCAACATAAGATTTCCCACTTCCAATCCCTCCGGTAAGTCCTATGCATCTCATTTATTCTCAAGTATATAAGCTACAGTTTCAGGGCTGACTTTGATGTTTTCAATAAAATCAGGATAAGCTATTAACTGAATAGTTAGTTTGGATGGAGTGCCTCCGCTTACCTGGTTATAATAGACTCCTAAATTGAAGTTTTCAGCCTGGATATTTTCAAATTCCGAGACAATCACTCTGAATGTTAATTTTACGGAAGCCGGGAAAACTTTCAATAGCATAGAATCAGGCACGTTATATGCAAAGACAGGTACCTCCATAGTTTTCTCAGTATATTGTTCTACTGGTATTTCAATCTGTACTCTTTTATTTGTAAAGCTAACCTTGTCGTGTACTTGCTGCAGAGATAGATTCCGCTGAATATTCCTGTCTACTTTTTTAAGTTTAAGTGGAGCTGTCATGATGGCGGTAATGGTATCAAGAATAGTTGAGGGGCCTAATAATTCAACACTATCAGGAGTAATAGAGATCTCACCTTTGACCATGTATTGCTTTTCGATTTGTAAATCCAGATCGGCTTTCACGGGTACCATTTTTTTAATCATTTTGGCAAATTTGAATGAAACAGCATCAGGAATTATGGTATTAACATCAATATTTGTAAGCTGAGTTGAGAGACGTGTTTTAACTGTTTGGAGTGAAAGAGTTATTATTTGATTGTCGAGAGCATCATTTTCACCCTGATAGAGTGTTTTGAAGTCCACTTTTAGCCGGCTCTTTGAAATATCCCAGTTATGTCTGAGTAGAGCAAACCCTCTTCCAGTGACTTCCATTTGGATTTTCTCAGGAAGTTTATTGGCTAAAACCAGTTCATTGGGGAGATTTACGAATTCGATGGGGTTGGAAATAATTGTGGTGTATTCTTTTTCCAGCGTCCACAAAAACCATATGAAGGTGGCGATACCAATAAATATAACAAACGCTCCTAATCGTTTGTTAGGCCGCAGTTTTTCGCGGGTTATAAAACCCGGAATATATTTGAAGAATGAGTTCTCCGACATATGATTTTACAAAAAACGGCTCCATCTGGAACCGTCTTTTATTACTTTTTCTGTTGGTCAGCAAGATCTTCTGCACCACGGACAATCGAGCCCCGATCAACCTTGATTTTAACATCCTGGTCAATTTCAACCATCGCGGTATTATCTTTAATCTCTACGATTCTACCATAGATTCCACCGGTAGTAACTACTTTGTCGCCTTTTTTCAGACTCTCACGATATTTACGCAGTTCTTTCTGCTTCTTCATCTGTGGGCGAATCATAAAAAAGTAAAAAACTATAATTAGTACTGCGAAAAATAGCTATGAACCCATAGGGTTTTGCTGTTTGGCTGCTGTTTCCTGCAGGAATAAAATGATTGACAAATTCATATAATTATATTATTATGGGTTTCTATTATTTTACAACAATTATCTCAGCATCAATGTCCAATCTAATCGTATTTGGTTGAGAATTGGTAAGAACGCTAATTGACTTATGTTGAGATCCGGTACGTCCGGCAGAGTTAAAAACTACCTCAATCTCACCTGATTTGCCGGGTTTGATGGGTTTGCGTGGGTAAGTAGGAACGGTGCATCCACAAGTAGCAGAGGCATCCGATATTATAAGGTCGGATCCTCCATCGTTTATGAAGGGAAATTTGTGTGCAACCTTTTCTCCTTGTACAATAGTACCAAAATCATGGTTGGTTGTTATAAACTCCATTAACGGTAATTTTGATTTTTGGCTATCTCCATCTGCGGTAATTGGATTCGTAACCAGATCAGGCGAAATACCTTCATGGGCGTTATTATTAGAATCTTGCTGACAGGAGGTGAAAGCTATAAGGAACAGAAAGGGTAAAACCAAAATAAATGTCTTCTTAATCATATGCGTAAAAGTTTTTATTGCTTACAAAAATAATGATTCAAAGTAAATAATCCACCAATTATAATAAAACGATTTCAAGCGTTATTTTGTTTCTCCGATAAGGCCCCGGCCTGATTTCTTGATTTTTTTTTCGGTCTTTAAAATCTCAAATGTTTTGTCCAGAATGCCATTGATAAAAATACTGCTTTTCTCAGTACTATAAAACTTAGCAATCTCTATATATTCATTTAGAGTAACTTTTGTAGGTATTGATGGGAACTCCATTGCTTCTGCTATAGCCATTACCATGATCAAAATATCCATGTTAGCTATCCTGTCGAAATCCCAATTCTTTGTTAACTTCTTGATTATCTGCCTGTTCTCATCGTCATTAAGCACAGATTTTCTAAAAAGGTTAATCAGGAACACTTTGTCTTCATCGTCCTTGAATTTCGGTAAAAGTCGGAAAGGTTTACCCTCCTTGCATTTGTCGATTGTTTTAGCGACCATTCCGGCAGCAAATTCCAGATCATCATTCCAGAAAATACTTCTTTCTTCGAGAACCTGCGACAAATAATCATCATCAGCTAAAATCCCTTCAATAATGAAAAACAAGAAATTACGGTGTTGGTTATAGCTTTTTTCCGCAGACTCCATATAAGCATTGTATTCCTCTGAATCTATCATCTTATTGTAGAGGTGCTTTACAAGTTCTGGGTATTGCACCCAGGAAACGTGATGCTGGTCGATATATCTCAGGAAGGTATCATTTTTCCTAATTTGCAAAATGAGGGGGTTACTAATAAATGAAGTGTTAGGGTTTGCTTCTTCCTCAGTGGGAAAGTGCTTTGATTTTTTTATCTCAATTCTTTTCTCGGCGTAAATTGCAATTTCAACCAATAAAAGAATGAGTAGATGATATAATTCATAGCTTTTTCCAACGCTAAACAATAATTCTTTTTCTGATTTATTAAGTGTGGGCTCGTCCGACATGTGATAGGCGTAGAGAATCTGAAGGGCCTTTATTCTAAGTAGTCGTCTGCTAATCATGAGCTTAAAGAACTATTCCTGTGTAATTTATTTAAGGTCTGCAAAGGTAGTTTTTTTTTAATAAATTCAAATTTCACAAAGGGATCCCTTTTATAAAGTTTTTCGTAGTCGAATGCTTGCTTTATCATATTTTTTCTATTTTTGGATTCATTATCCTTAAACTAGAAACCTGGGGAATATGGAGGAATTAGATAAACGTGTTGGCATGGATCAAAATGACCGTGAAGAGATTTATTCAAAGATTGTGAGAGCCGGAAAAAGGACCTATTTCTTTGATGTAAAAGCCACTCGTAAGGACGACTACTATCTGACTATCACTGAAAGCAAAAAAATCTTTGACAAGGAGGGGCGTTTTCATTTCGAGAAGCACAAGCTTTTCCTATACAAGGAAGATTTTGAAAAGTTTGCTGATGGATTTACAGATGTGGTGGATTATATTAAAAAGGTAAAAGGCGATTTTTCTGAGCATATGCCAAACGACTCGGAGAAAAGTGCTGGCGATGCCTTTATTAATGTGGAGTTCGAAGATCTTGATGGAGAAAAGTAAGTCAGAAGGTGCCGTCAGATAGCACTCCCTGTTTTTTCATTTTACCATTTTCGTCGAATTATTAACAACGCTCTAATAGCTTTGTAAGGTACTGGTGTGTGGTTTTTTGAGATTTCTGTTTTAATAAGCTGCTTGTCAGACAAAAGCAAGTTGAATGAGTCATTATGAAAAGGAAAGGGCTATTTTTAATTGCCATTTTGATGGGCTGTTTAACGATGGTTAATGGTCAGAAAATTAATGGTGTTGAATTTGATCTTGTGGATGGGGTAAGAATTCATTCATTTTACACCGGGTCACAAAAAATTGAAGTTGGATCATCTGATTTATTTTCGTTTATCCTGGGTGAAAAGTTGGTTAAATCATCTGATTGCTTTGGCGAATTTGAAAAAGATTCTCTGAGGATAAATTTTGATGGAAAATTGATGATAAGCTGGAAACCGGATAGTGAGTTTTCTCCGGGATTTAAGGCCAGACTACTATTCCAGAATATTTCCGGTGATACCCTGGAGCTTCATAACCTTGTTCCATTTGGGGAAAATCAGGATAGAACCTATATCACAGGAATGGGCAGGCATCATTTATCACGCACACATCTTTTCAGGCCGGGTTTGGCTCCGGTTAATGTTATTGTTCCAGATAATGCATGGAATTTGGGTTTCTGTGAATTAGAGGTTGAGGGTGCTAATGTTTTTGGTTTGGCAAGGAGATCAGGATCGAAGGATGCCCAAATACGACGGTTTGAGAATATTCTTCTTCCAGGTTCATCTGTATGGTACGATATATATATCGATTCATATCTGGGGGATTGGCAGGAAGGGTTGCGTAAGGCCTTTCAGGAGAGGGTTTTATATGATGCGGAGGAGTTTGACAACCAATTATATGAAAGAGAGGATTTGAAATGGATCCGGCACAGCTATGTTTCACATTTAATATATGGATGGGATCACTTGTTTTATGAAAGCGAGGCAGGGCAATATCGAATCAAGAATTTCCTTGAGAGGGGGCAAAAATGGTACGGAGGTGATGATTTTGTAGGTATTTGGCCAACCTGGCCTTCACTTGGTCTTGATCAGCGTAACCAATGGGATTTGTTCAGAGATCTACCTGGCGGTTTAAGTAAATTGAGTGAAGTTGCAGAAATGTCGAG
>CAYXQX010000078.1:0-11443 GCA_964467485.1 uncultured Porphyromonadaceae bacterium
ATCTATTTTGTTCGTCTAGACTACACTTCTTGTAATTTTAAAAACCCAGGCATGTTCACCTGTAATATCTTTAGGTAGTGCTATTATAATACCATTTCCTTCTGCTTTCCATTCAAGCTCTTTCTCCATACCGAGTATGCTAATGTTTAAAATATTGCTGGTATTCAAATCATCATTTAAATTGATAATGAAAGACTTGGTTGGTTTGTCCAATAATATTGCATACAAAGCATCAGGCTTTTGAGTGAATCTCAGATTAGGACTATCTTGTTTGAAGTTTACCCATGGACGGGTGCCATAGATGGCTTCACCATTTGTTTTTAGCCATTCTCCAATTGCCAACAAACGTTTCTGCATACCATCAGGGATTGTCCCATCTGCTTTTGGTCCTATATTCAGGAGAAGATTACCGTTCTTGCTTACAACATCGCAGAGTAAATGAATTAGTTCTGTGGGGTTCTTGTATGCATCATTCTCCTCCTCATCCCGGGCATATCCATAGGAAGATCCCAAAGTAGCCGGATTCTCCCACTTTTCTCCAATACTATCTAATTTGAGGTTATCCATTTCACGGCAACCCGGCCCATCAGGCCAATTCAGGTTTTTCCCTTTGTTATTAAGATAAACCTCCTTACCCCACTCGTCCGAAGCAGTGAAAAAATCACCTATCATATTCAAATAGGCATCTCTAAACTTCTGTGTTTGAGGATGATTTTTACTTTCTTCCGTCCAATAGAATATCGGCACATCATCGATCCACATGAAATCCGGCTGGTATTTTTGCTCTATTTCCTTCCAACGAGCCACATAATCCTCGATAAAGGCATCACTTAGTTCGAAAGGGCCATAAAGATTTGCTGCTTCAGGCATTAGCTCAATCTCTCGGGCAATATCTGGAAGAGGCTGGCTTTTTACGACATACATTTCTGATGCAAAAAATGAATTGTGGCGTTCTCTGTGGTAGGAAGGAGCATACTTCAAGCCCTTCTTTCGTAAAGCTTTTCCAAGGTCTCCAACCAAATCTCGCATCGGTCCAATCTTTGTGGCACACCAATCTGTTAAATCTGAATCCCAAAGGGCATATCCATCATGGTGTTCTGCTGTTAGAGTTACATATTTTGCCCCTGCTTCATGAAATAAGTCAGCCCATTCATCCGGATCCCATTTCTCAGCTTTGAACATTGGAATGATATCCTTATAGCCAAACTCCGGGGGATGTGCGCCATAGGTCTCGTCGAAGTAGCTATCAAAGATTGACTCTCCATCATGATACATTTGGTAGGGTGCCCATTCTGCGTAATCATTTCCCTTTCGATGTCCGATAACACTGTATGGACCCCAGTGAATCATTATGCCAAACTTTGCATCATCGAACCATTTGGGTACAGGCCTTTGCTTGAGGGACTCCCATGTGTACTTGCTCTCTATTCGATCCGATTCAGGCTGAAGGCTAATTATTTGTCCATTCTCCAACAGGCTTGACTTCAATTTCTCGTACGTGATATCCTGAACAGCAACACCCTCGTCAATAGCAATTACCGCTGCCAGTCCTGCACTCTGACCTAGTATCATAAATACTGGTTCCATGCGGATTGAGCCATAGGCAGCATGTGATGCAGAAAGGCATACAGGCACTAACAGGTTCATACATTCCTGCTTTTTAGGAACTATCGACCGATATGCAATCGGATAGGGACCCGGGCAATCATGTCCAAAGCCCCCTTCGTTTTTCACGATCATTTTACCATCTTTTTCTATGACTACACGTTGACAGAAATGAGAATCCATACCATATGATCCCAATCCAACACCGTTACTTATCGTTTCTCTTGATTCACAATTTGCCTGTGTCATCACATAGGATGAAACCATTCGACGGCCTTCTCGGATATAAAGCTGATGGGGCCAGAAATCAGAATTTTTAAATTCACTCTTATCGAGGCCAAAACGGTTTACTCTTAATTGCAGTTCGTCCGGGACCTTCTCATTATTAGCGAGGAAGTACATGAGCCCCTGTTGATAATTTACATGATCCTGGAAAATGGATTCCCGTATTCTATACAACTCATGCAAAGGAATAGGCATTCCTCGCCTGGGTGCTGGCATTTCCATAAAAGAGCCCGGTTCGTAGGTGCCGTCAGGCCAGCAATAGTTTCCACCAACATAATCTGATGAAAAGCTCCCGGCATTATTGCTGTCACCCACTCGCATCTGAACCGGTCCATCAGTCATAGGAGCTGTTGTATAATTTAAAGTCCACCTGATTTGCGAATCAGAATTCAGAAAGCGGGCGAGTAAGGCAAATCGGTCAGGATTATATTCGAGTGGTTTAGGAAAGGGTATTTTCCCCTCATCATCAGAGAGGAACATACGGAAATTATAAGACTGTACCTTGTAGTCTCCTTCTCCAATGTTTCCAGCCGGCTCTGAAGAAATTTCAGGCAAAAGGCCCGATTCAGGATTACCTGGTTCAACAAAGGGACTTATTGGCAGTTCACAAAACTGGTATACTGTCTGCCAGGATATCTCCTGCCATTGCCCTGCAAGGGATTCCTTATAGGCAGTTTGAGGTTCCCGTCCTACCTGGTATGAAACATTGGCTGCAGCAAGCAGATCGCCCTCGTAGGTAGCATCAATAAAAACATTAGCCTTGAATGTCTCGCCAGTTTCCATTGTTAGAGAAACCAATCGGCCATCTTTACTCTCAGCAGATTCCAGACAGCTTTCAAAAAGAACCGGTACGCTCGACTCATCCAGCATTTGGAGGAAGAGAGCTTCAGCCTCCGAGGGAGGGAAATTGCTTATTTTTCCTATACGAGTGTAGAATTCAAGGGCCATCCCACCAATTGATTCCTTGTTTCCAATATCTGTAGCAGTAAGCCCTCCTGAAGTCAACCCTCCCACATGTTGATTGAATGAGAGCAATACAACCTTCTTTCCCTCACGAGCAATCTGGATGGCCGCCGTTACCCCGGCAGGAGTGCCCCCGTAGACAACAACGTCGTACTTGAAAGTCTTTGGCTTACCTTTTTCAACTTGTCGGTAATATCTCAGCCCCGGTACATCAGAATTATTATCTGACAAACGAGATGGTAAATTACAAGCACTTAGAATTACCAGCGAAAAAACTATCAGTATTTTATTCATTATTTGACACTTACAAGTTTTATAACTCATTCCTTTAATATATGATAGCCCCTTTAGACAAAAGCTTATCGATGTATTCTTCTTTGCTGATTCCTGCCTCTTCAAAAAATGCTTTATAATGCTTTGAATCAAACAGGTATTGTGGTATCCTTTGGCCTGATTGCACATAGTTTTCATTATATACTGCCCTGAATGCAGGGTTTTCACCACCAAACTTTCGGATTCCCATAAAACGAGGATAACTCTCCCATATATCTCCTCTCCCATGTAATCGTGGATCTCCATTCTCAGTCAATTGTTCTTTTAGGGATATAAATAAACTATCAAATATCTCCTTGAATTCCGGATCATAGGCCAGGTTGATTAATCCTGAAGGATCAGCTTCCATATCATGCAATTCAAACTCAGGGCGTTGTCCAAGGGCATCCTTATACATTTTTAATGTTTGGGCATTTTCATCCTTAAGCCTAATAATTTCATCTATTACATCCCTTGCAGCCACAGCCTCATCAAAACGATCACCTGTAGGCGACCTATCCGGTTTCATATTCCACACCAGTTCATACTTTTCAGTTCTGATGGTCCTCACAGGATAGCCATAATTATTTGGTCTGGCCGAGGTAGCCCTTTCACGACCATAAAAAAGGCTTTCCCGATGTCGTTCTCTATTTTTAGAATCAGGATTTAATAATATTTCCAGGAAACTTTCACCTTCAATATCAGGATATACTGGCAAATTTGCGGCATTGAGAAGAGTAGGTGCAAAATCTATATGACTTATCAGATCTGTAATTTCATGACCAGCTGGAATCTGATCTCCCCAGCGAATTGCCATTGGCACCCGAACACCTGCATCATAAGCATTCCCCTTGGCTCTTGGAAAAGGCATACCATTATCTGATGTTACGATAACGAGGGTATTATCCAGCTCGCCCATATCTTCCAGTATCCCTATCATTTTCACCAGGTTACTATCAAATCGCTCAATCATAAGAGCATAATCGAGAAAATCTGAACGAACAATATCATTATCAGGAAGATACGGAGGGACATCAACGTCCTCTAATCTCTTCCCGCTTGCCAGGCCTGAACCTTTCTTGTAAGGCCGATGAGGATCATAAGTTCCATACCAGAAAAAGAAAGGCTCTTCATTATCTCTTTCATCAAGAAATTTCTGAAACACCTTCCAATATTCCGATTGATCTTCAGCATTATAGTACTTTCCAATCAGGTTCTTATTCTTCGACCTGTTTGTTTTATCTATTTGTCCCGGTGCCCAAGGCTTACCCGTTGAGCCCACATGATATCCCCCATCAATGAAATTATCCGTGAATACCTTAAGATTAGCCGGAAAAAGGCTTGCATGAGTCCCGGCCTCATAATTCTGCCATAAGTATCTTCCAGTCAAAATACTCGCCCTGTTTGGAGAGCATTGAGGCACAGCACAATAAACATTTTGAAATAGAACCCCTTCTTCAGCCATTCTATCAAAGCCCGGAGTTTTGACAAATTTGGAACCATTGGCACTTGTATGCGGGTAGCCCTGGTCATCCGATATGGCAAAAAGGATATTGGGTCTTTTAGTTATAACTTCTGATGGCTTAGCCATTAAGGTAAGGATCTTATTTTCTATAGTATTAAAACTAAACCTCTCCCCGTAAAGCTCTTTATCTTCATTAATATTACTTGATAAAATGATCGATCTTCCAGGCCAGGGATTCTGAATTACACAGTCCTTACCTTTCTCACTAAGGATCTCAACATACTGCACTATACCATCCTTAAGCTCACTGGAAACTAAAAACGCACCATAAGTCCGTAAACTATGAAAGCTGGCATCTTTAAACCTTGGCCAAACGGGAAAAACACGAAGAACACCACCATGGCCCATGCACAACATTTCGTTGATTGTATTGGGAACAGTACTTAGGTTTTCTATCCCATGAGGATTACCCAACTGAAAACCATTTGGATAAGTGTGTTCAACATATTGGTGCATTTTGAATAAAATCGTATCAGGATTATAACCTATACGTACAGCAGTCGGGAAAAAGCTGTTTGATCCATTTCCATCTAACCATCGCTGCATCACATCAACAGTATTATTAGCTACTTGAAGTAAGGAAGGATCACTATCTAAACCAATCTGTCCAGCAGGGTATATATGCTGAATGCCTAAAGTATTGTTTATCCACCAGGGAGTTCCCTCTTCCGAATATCTGAAAACAGTCTTCCCATTTATTTGCTGATAAGTGTAATCAGAGAGGTTTTCAAGTACATGCTGCCACTTTTTAAGTCGATCTGAGTCCACATCTAGCTCCTCGCTCATATCAATGGCTGTTTGTATTACCATACGGACAAGACCTAGTGAAAGGATAGGATTAACATTCTTACCTGAACCCTCATGAATAGCATCTTTATAAATCACATACCTGCCTCCTTCAAAAACCAGATAGTTTTCCCAGAAAGCAGCAACAGCTTTCACAAAAGGATACACTCTTTCTGTATACTCCTGATCATAAGTATGATAAAACTGCAATGCCATATTCACCACGCAATATGAAGAATTGCTTTTTTGTCCAAAAAATAAGCCTCCAGCTTCCTCATTTCCCTCTTCGGTGTATTTTCGGGTTTGATCCATTATTTCATTCCTCCGGGTTGTTTCAATTCCCAAAGGCCCAATACCAACAGGAAGCATAATTCCCTCTGCAATTCCCGCTATTTTATCAGAATATAACTTTCCCCTCTCCATCATGGCTAAAATAGGAGCATTATATGGATCGGCCTGTTCAATATGATTGGATGAATACAAACCGTAATACGGAGCCATATGATTATAATTCAGGTGATAATCCCCATTCCAGGCCGGTCGCTCCTGAGTAATACAGGTTCCAAAAATCGAAGGTGGAAAATCCTTATCCCTACTGAAACTTGCCAGATTATAATTCGACAGATAGTACTGCTTTTCAACTATGCTATCGTTAATATCAACATATGATTTCGACCAAAAATTCGCCCACCACTCCTCATGTTCCTTTTCAATATCCTGTATATCTGACTGTTTAACATCTCTTAACCGGTCTATAACTGCTTGCTTACAATCATCACTTTTAAAGTTGCTGGAGAAGGCGCAGGCGATGAGAACCTTCTTTCCAGGTTTTATTGTAAAAAAGTTGCGGGTTGCGGGTTGCGAGTTGCGGGTTGGTTTGGTTGATTTATTAAGTAGGTTGAGGGCAATGGCAGATTTGGTGGGAATGTCTACGTCTTCTTCGAATGATCTTGAAAGCCACAATATTTTATCCTGATTCTCCCCCACACTATCAACAGAAGGGAAATTACCTATTAGTGGTAATTCAAGTGAAATTATGCCCTGCATCTCCTCCTTACCTGTCAGAATAATCTCCAAAATCATTAGATCCTCCATTGCGGATACATAAGTTTTGAAATTTACTGTGCTTGTTCCTTTTGAAAATTCAGAATATGTTTTGGCTGTGTACAAATCCTGCTCAACATTATATGATGCACCTTCAAGATCGGGTATGTCAATAACAACTTTTCCCAAAACTGCCGGAAAAGACTCATTATAAGCACTCTTCAATCTCCAGAAATCATTACGGGCAACATAATAAACCTGGTTTTCAGGAGTACCTGAAATTGCCACGCCAGTATAACCATTTCCCAGCATTGGAGCATCCACAGAAGTGGTTGAAGGTATTTTCTTAGGTGGTTTTAAGAATTCAGCCTTATATTTACTTACAATTTGTTTCGCAACAGAATCGTCTATTGGCTGACAAGCTATCAGGAATAGAAATGGAATGACAAGAATAATGTATAATGATATTCGTCTCATAAAAGACCTTTATGTCGTTAGAATTTCTGTACTGGTTTTGTCCTTTTTGCTTTTTCCTTTTGGGCCTCCATAAAATTCCTGATCGCATCCGGCTCATTTCTTTCCTTGTATGCCTGATATGAAGAATCATGATACTTCTCCATCATTTCCAACATCTTCGCTCTGAACTTATTGAGCTCCTTAGCATACTTAGGATCATCCACAAGATTGATCAGACCATCAGGATCATTTTTAAAATTATAAAATTCTTCCGGTACACGGTATTTATATAACTCTACTCGCTTGGCGATTTCCGGATCAGTTTCAGCTGCTTTAATCATGGCCTTCCATGTTAATCCACCGGTTGCATCTCCAGAGATTGTCTGCTTGTGATCCGACCAAAAATTATATATGTATCCGAAATCCTCGTTTTGAACACAGCGCATTGGATATCTTGTCCTGGCAAAAATCTGATAGAAAGAGGAATATGCATACTCTCTATCATCCTGTTTCTCATTGTAAAGTAAGGGAAGGAAACTTTCGCCCTCAAGATCAGGAACCAGTGGTAGTCCCACAATATCCATAATTGTTGGCATTAAATCTATTCCCATTACAAAGTGTTCTTTATCGGCAGACCCCGGCTTGATCCTGTCAGGCCATTTTACTATCAACGGTGTTTTGGAACTATTAAGATAACACTGGGCTTTTGAAAAGGGGAAAGATGCTCCATGGTCGGACAAAAATATCACCACCGTATTATCTTCCAAGCCGCTCTCTTTTAATGCAGTAAGAACGCCTCCGATATTTTGGTCACAGCGGTAAACACTGCCGTAATACTGAGCCACTTCTTTACGAACATCTTTGATATCAGGAAGATACCCCAATACATCTACATCTTCTGGCGCATATTGCCGTGTCACCGGAGGCATATTATCTCCCCAGGTAAGAGTATCCTGATGACTACCAATAAAAGGCCTGTGGGGATCATGAGAATTAGCACTTAGGAAGAATGGTTTGCCTTGCTCCTTAGCCATCTCAAAAAATTTGAGAGAATATTCATAGAACATCGATGGATTACGTGAATTCCCCTTTCGCCAGGCAGAATCCAGATCTGTTATAAAGGGAATGAAATCCCAAAAGAAACGCTCTTTGGGTTGATGATGTATCTCTTTTCCCAGAATCCCATTTATATACCCTATACTTCGTAACTGCTCGGGTAGTGTTGGTACATCTTCATCAATTGGTTCAAAACCCTCAGCACCATTGGTATGCGGAAACCGCCCGGTAAGCCACGACTGCCGGCATGGCTGGCATACAGGCGTATTCACATGTGCATTTTTGAACCGCATTCCTTCTGTTGCCAGCTTGTCGATATTAGGTGTAATGTCCCGCACCTCACATCCAAAAGCACCAACTGAATTATAGGCCAAATCATCACCAGAAACAATAATAATATTAGGAGGAGTATCATTTTTGTCCTCCTTATTAATACAGCTGCCCAACCCTAAGGCCAGAATTAAAATAAACAGATTCTTCATATTCATAATTTAATCATCAATGGACGGGCACAAGGCCCCGTCGTACGGACGCGCCCCTTGTGGGCGTCCGGATCATTTTACCTGTGCCATCAACCGGACGGGTACAAGGCCCCCGTCCCTACGTCCCCAATCCGGGATACCATTTCTTTATGAGCGCCAGCTCCTCCTCACCCAACTCACTGATATCAATTGGCTCATCCTGAGGCCGAATACCTTTCTGATTGAGCACGTTCATTAAGCTCCAATTGCGGCTATGCTCCCCGGGTTTCGGATCGGCTGGCTCCTGTGCGGGAATGTCATAGCGGGTGAAATCAATTATTTTTCCTGGTGCATCTTCTTCCCAATTCCTTAAGATTGCCATCCGGAAATCCTTATTCATAAACCATTGAATCTCTAATTCAGGTTCCGAGCCACAAACGCCAGTTCCCCGTTGCACAAATTGATAATTGAGATCATCATTGTTTTTATACTGTTCTCGCCACAGCAGACCAAACTCACCCAGGGTAATACACTTTGCATCTGGCCAGCGTTTTCGCATTTCACTAAACCATATCTCCATCCCCTCCATTCCGTTTCGCCCCTTGTATCCATATATTTTCCGGGCTTCCACAAGACCCATTTCCCATATACAGGTTACCCAAGCAAAGTTATTCAACTCAAAGCCTTTATCGAAATGAGAGGCTGTAATGGCAAGCATCTCTTTGGTTCCTTCTTCGATCCCTAATCTTATAACTGTCTCAATAGGACCGACACCTTGTCTACTGCCACACCATTGGCCATCAATAGATCTACCACCCGGGTACCTTGCACTCAGGAAATCCATGGTCCAGCCATCAAGATTTACGCAATCGATAAAGTCCTCTTTCCCCTGAGCGGGTTTGCAGAAATGTTCCAGCGAGGGATAGTAGGGATATGATATTGAACCTTCACCGTCACCATTGTCAATAGCATACTGGCTCCAGATGTTACCCTGACAAACATGGATCCCTTCCTCTTCGGCCAGGTATCTGATATTTTCAGCAGAGAGAAAACCTGCAATTACACTTTTTGGACGGTATCCTCCTCCAACCATGTCGGATACCATTTGTAAAGCATCATGCAGGTCGCGGTTAACCTGCTCACGTGTGTTATACATATTTGCAAAATAGCCTCCTGGGAGGAAGGTAATCTCGTCTCCATATTTCTCATGATAGGATACAATCAACTTCCTCAAGTCACTGTAGTTGGGTCGTCCATCCTGTAAGGCCTGCCAACTGAAGGACCAAGTGATTCTTGCTCCCGGCCAACCCTTTTCCACTGTCTCCCTGAAAATACGTGCTTCAGCCGGTGAGTGAATACTGGATTCATCTTCGCCGTGAGTCGAATCACGAGAGGTTTCAATCTGATTTACACGCACAACCGTACTGAAAGTAAAAAAACGGTTTCCCAATAATTGAAGACCTGGTTCTTCAAATTGTTTTTCTTCATTCCTGACTTCCTTTTGTCCGGCATTTTCGCTCAAACAGGAATTAAGAATCAATATTGGCAAAATCAGGATGAATAATAGTTTGCTACGTTTCATAATCGACTTATTTAACCTATAAAAATAGGAATTCCAAAAGTCAATTCTATCCACATTTTAAACAGAAGAGTCCTTGATATTTTTGAGGCACATCGACAACTATTTGTCAGGGCTTACATCCAGCTTCCATTTGTCTATGGCAGACTTCATTTTTTTTGTGCGCCTGGGGAATTTATCCACGAGGTTAACCGATTCCTTGATATCCTTACTTAAGTCGTACAACTCTATGACATCGCTCTTTGTTTGCATCTTCCAATTTCCATCCCGCATAGCAGTACCAAGTTTGGGTTCGTAACCGAAAAAAACTTGTCGATCAGGCATATCTGCTTGATTCAACAGGTGATCTTTGATGCTTATACCATCAAGCTTTCTCTGTTTGGGAATATCGATGCCAAGGATATCCATTACTGTTGGCAGAAGATCCATTCCCGCTGTCAGCTCATCGCTAGTCCATCCGGCATCGATATGTCCGGGCCATCTGGCAGCAGCAGGAACCCGATGACCGCCCTCGTAATTACTGAATTTGCCGCCACGGTAGGGCCTTTCCATCGGACTCATGCGCACATCACCGTTATCCGAAAAGAAGACCACCAAGGTATTCTCTTCGAGTTGGAGTTCTTTCAGTACATCCATGATTTCGCCAACACTCTTGTCCAGATCCTCGAGCATGATCTTGTACCTGACCTGAGCCACTTCACCCGAAAGAGGGATGTCCCTGCCCCGGGTTCCGGGAGAATCAGAAGGGATCTGGTAGTAATTATGGACAGCTTGGTGAGCGACATATAAAAAGAAGGGATTATCCTTGTTGCGTTTGATGAAATCGACGGATTTGTCTGTGATAATGTGGGTTGAATATCCCTCCTGATCTTTTTTTTCTGTACCGTCCATCCAATTTTGATGCGAGAGATAATCGCAACCTCCTGGCAAAAATCCGATAAACTCATCGAATCCATGTTTGGTAGGATTGTGTTGTGGCTCTGAACCCAGGTGCCACTTACCGAACAATGCAGTCGTGTACCCATTCTCCTTCATGAGTCTGGGAATTGTTAGTTCTACAGCATCCAATCCTGGTGTATCCAAATGACCAGCAATCACATCGATGATCCCCACACGCTGCTGATATCGGCCTGTCATCAAGGCGGCTCGCGAAGGACTACAAACCGAGCTATTTGAGTGAAAGTCGGTAAACCTGACACCCTCCTTTGCCATCTGGTCGATTCGAGGGGTCTCGATCCAACCGTCGTAAAGGCTCATGTCTCCACAACCAAGATCATCAGCAAGGATGATGATGACATTTACCGGTTTTTCGCCGGGCTTTGGCTGAGGATTCTTCGCCATACTATTGAAGGTAAATCCTACTATAAACAC
>CAYXQX010000079.1:0-3827 GCA_964467485.1 uncultured Porphyromonadaceae bacterium
TGTGATTCATTTGAATTATGATTATGAATTATGAGTAACGAATAACGAGTAACGAGTAACGAATAACGAGTAACGAATAACGACAAATATATAACATTTCAGCCTTTCACATAATCTTCAAGGTAACTATACCTCTCTGTCAATCGTCCATTTTCCGTTATAGTTGCTCTTTCGACGACACCATCAGGGTCGTCACCTATCAATCTTGGTAGAATTTCTTTTACCAATATACCTGAGAACTCATCAGATGCATCCCTCGGTAATTCACCGGGAAGATTGTCTACGGTCATCATTGTGATAGGTGTATTAGAATCGAATGCCCCGGTTTCCGTTCTTGAGTGGGGGTCGAATCCATAAAACGGCTCAGCAATAGTACTTGCTCTGATTGTGCTTGGAACTGAACCATTTATATCACAGCTAATATCAGCAATCATCTTTATCCTGAAATCAGGAGATGTCATTTCATCTAGCTCAAACATCCGGGGTGAATCAGGATTCCAGTAATGAGCTGCAATATAGATATCGGTACAAGATGAAAAAGGAGCGAAATATGACTTATACTCTTTGGGATTCTTAAAGAAGTGCTGTAATTCAAACTTCTTACCTTCTATATGTTCCACATAATGTACCGGATCAATTCTGCAAAAAACTGCTTCGTCAAATTCCATTCCCAGATATTCTTGCGGGGTAATCTCTCTGATTCCTAAGGCCTTCATTGTTTCCATTACACCCCAAGCCACACGTCCGCCTCCACTGATTAAGATTCTGCTATTCTTAAGTTTTACAAGATCGAGCTGGGCATCCATTTCCTTTCGGTTGTGGCATTTATGTGCTGGTTTAAGAGAATACATTCCTGTTTTTTCGCCCCAGCCTCTCAAGCTATTATAAGCTCCCACTACCCCGGCCCATCTTCCAAAAGCGATGAGTCTGACACCCTCCTTATCAGTAAAATATTCATAGTCAAGCAAACGAATCCTCTTAGCCAGAATGGCCCTGAGAAGATCCCTGTTGTAAGCTTGTTCCTTAGCAACATGTGAAAAGAAAAGATAAGTCTTGTCAGGAATCAGGCTCGAAATATCCACCTCTTTCACTCCAATAAGTATCTCACAATCTGAGAGATCACCCTGCATAACGACACCTTCTTTCATGTATTCACTATCCTTGTAACAGCGTAATTCAGAAGGCTGCACCACCAAAACAACATTCTGATTTTGATCAAGAAGTTCAAGAACCCTTTTCGGAGGAAGGGCTACTCTTTTATCAGGTGGTATCTTTGTCTCTTTAAGGACTCCTATTTTGATTTTTTTTGGCACGATTTTGGATTATAGTTATGACGCATGAAAGTAGGAAAAATTCAGCAAAGATTTTACCTATCTTTGTGCTCTTATTGGGGTTGTTCTGGTATTGACAGCAGGATGAACTGGTGAGTAAGCATGTCGAGCAATGTTACTACTCTCGTTAAACAGGTGTGCAAACTTATAATTGGCGAAAACAATTACGCTCTCGCTGCGTAACCGAATCACAGTAGGTTAGCTTTATTCCGGTACTAGGTATTGGAACGAGACATCATGCAGAAGGTCATGCCCTGACCCATTCTGATCACGTGGTGCAAGCAATTCGGGGCTAGTTATTCTCAAGGTCTGGGAGAATGATGAAGCTAAAAGATCTAAGGTTAAGATTGGTTGCCTTCTGGCGGTCTTAGTTCGAAAACTTAAAGAAGGCTAAACATGTAGAAAGCTTATGAGTTTCTTGTTTGGACGCGGGTTCGATTCCCGCCAGCTCCACAAACTCTCAATGCATCTAGACTTATCTAGGTGCATTTTTTGTTATACCCCTGATAATCAATCAACCTTTCTCGGCACCCAAGGGAATCTAATGGCAGTATTGTCATGTTTTATTCGTGGGACTTTAGCACAATTACTTAGTCACGCGAGTTGGTTTCTATTTCCCTCATATTCCAAGACTTGAAATAATCCGGGATGTATTCTTAATGTGCTGCTATACCGGTCTGGCCTTTATCGATGTTCAATCACTGGAGCCTCGACACATAGTGGAAGATTCCTACGGCTATTTATGGATAGAAAAACCAAGGCAAAAGACCAAGATAATGTCAGTCATTCCTTTGCTTCCGCCAGCACTTGCTCTAACTCAAAAGTATTCAGCTAATCAAATGCATGATGATAAGAATTATATCTTACCAATTCCCAGTAACCAGAAAATGAATGTCTACTTAAAGGAAATAGCTGACCTATGCCTTATTGAAAAATCTTTAACGACTCATGTGGCTCGACATACCTTTGCAACGACTATTTACCTGACTCAGAGTCTTCCCCATGAGGTAACAGCAAAAATTATTGAACACAGCTCAACAAGAGAAACAGCACTCCTAAATTGTCTGATATATACCACAAAGTCAGTAATTTAGAATACAGTACATACTTTTGCAGATTCATTTTCGTTATTTTATAACCTATATCTTAAAATCCGTGATTTAATTATTGATAGGCTGGAAAATTTCACAGGTGTAGAAGGCCCTTTTCTGGTACTCATGTATCCAAAATAAAATGAAAGATTATGAAAAAAAGACTGTTTATTATTCTGGCTATTGTGGCAAGTCTCTTCGCCTGCCAACCCAATAATAATTCAACTCAACAGGAATATGCCGAGGTTAACGGTGAAAAGATTCCCATAATTAGACTCGATCTAGTAGATGATTCAGCTACAACGATCCCTCTATCTGCCTTATTTGAAGAGGTGGAAATAATTCCCCTAGAAACGAAACCTGAATGCATGATTGCCTATTGTTCCTATATGATGACAGATAATTCAATATTGACTATGGCAAGGAATCGCCTAGCACCAATAAGGCTGTATGAATTCGATCTAAAAGGTAAGTTTATCCGGGAGTTTGGTGGAGTTGGTAAGGGCCCTGGTGAACATCAAGGATATATGGATGGTGGTTTAACATGGTATCCAGAAGATGAATTAATTTTGGCTCAATTTCAAGGTGGTCCTGTTGAAAAACACTTGTTCAACGAAGAAGGTAAATTTATTCAAGCCCTAAGTCTACCTTGGGATATGGGCGGCGGGGTTTATCGTTTTTCAAAAGATCTTAACATGACTACAGGACAAATTAGTGGAATCCCAAAGTTCAAAAGGGATTCATTTCAACTGGTATTGTATAGATCCGAAGGGAATTGGGTGAATAGTTTTCCACGTCGCACCTACCCCCCAGAGGGTAAAAGTGGTTTCACTATTGGTGGAAATAGGTCATTATGGCGTTATAATAATGTCTGGAGACTATATAGTGCAGGTGATGATACTTTATATCAAGTGTCCGAAAAGTTCCTCAAACCTATGGCCATATTTAATTTTGGATCAAGCCACTATATGTATAACCAATTTGTTGAGCCGCAAACTCAGGTTGGTCGATATTCTATTCAAATATTAAGGGAAACCGAGCGGCACCTATATATAAAAAAGAAGCACTTATATAAACTCGAAGCTCAGGAGTGGAGTCCCGGTCAATGGGGTTCATCAAGCTATCTTAACTACTCCCTGATTCTATACGATAAAATTCAGAACTCAGGATACAATCTTCGTTTTGAGGATGACCTATTAGGAATTTTACCTATTGAAACTATTCAGATGAATCAAACCTGGGATGAATTTGGTTCTGTATGTCGTATTGAACAAGCAGTGAAAGTGCTAGAATGGATTGCTGATGCAAAAAAGAACAATAATTTACCAGATTCAGCTCGTGAGAGAATTCTTGAACTTGAGAAGTCCATTGATGAGAACAGTAATCCAGTGATGTTCATATATAA
>CAYXQX010000079.1:3927-11309 GCA_964467485.1 uncultured Porphyromonadaceae bacterium
ATGAGAAGGGTGTTGAAGTATTGGAATAAAAACAATTCGTGAACAGAGCTACTCAAAACCTTCGAGGCCGTCCAGGAAACTTGACTCCTCTTCATTTTCAACAAACTCACTATCAACCAACTCTTCAGGAATATCGGTAAGAAAATAATTGACATGATCCTTATCCCCCAAACCTGATCCACCAAAGAAAATATTCCTGCCGGTTCCACCTGCTCTGGTTAGAATCAGCTCATTTTCGGCTCTGGTTAAGGCAACATATAATACCCTTCTCTCCTCTTCTATCTCATCATCCTTACCCAAGGATCTCGAATGAGGATAAACACCGGGCACAAGCTGAGGGATCATACATATTGGAGCCTCTGTTCCTTTGGCACTATGAATAGTGATAATAGTTACAGCATCATCCACAGCCGGGGCTGCATGCTCTTTATTATATACAGGATCGAGGGTATAGGTTTCAATAAATTCTGATAGTCCTGTGAACCGTTTCGAAAGCCTTTCTATCAGTTGTAAATCCTGAGCACGGGCAGACCAATGATCATACTTTTCTGAGAGTAGCGGAAGTAGATACTTTAAGGCCATATTTATCGCCTTGTTAGGTTTTGATATGTTATTCCTTACTTTCTCAACGGCTTTTGAGATATAACCCTCACCCGAGAAGAAAGTCTCCATAAACTGATATCCTGATTCAGCCACTTCGGGTACAATGATGCCCTCAATAGCCTTTGCTGCAGTTATATCACCAACCCTGGGCCAGAGCTTAAGGTACCTGATCCAGGCCAGCTCATCTCGGTAATTAATAACTACTCTAAGCAGACTGAACAAATCCCTGACATGGGCTGATTGCATCAACTGTGTTCCCCCAATAAACTTATAGGGAACATTCTTTTCAACAAAAACTGCCTCAATTCTGCGGGCCAGATAGGCTGAACGAACCAGGATCATGAAATCAGAATATGGAGTCCCTTCCCCATGTCGTTTCAAAATCTCATTTCCATACCAGGCAGCTTCATCAAAATAATTTCTGAATTCTATAAGCTTTGGTTTGTTCCCCTTCCCGCGAACAGCGCTAAGATTTCTATTGTATGCCAAAGAAGAGAGATTAAGCTGCCAATTGGCAATATCCAGAATCTCCTGTGTGCTTCGGTAGTTTAAATCGAGTTTCAGTATATCAGAATCAGGCATCCTCTTCTTGAAGGAGTGAACATTTTGAAAATCAGCTCCCCTAAATGCATAGATACTCTGGGCATCATCTCCCACACAAAAAAGTTTTGACGGGTTAGCCAGCTTTTCCAGGATCCCCCATTGTAAGGGATTAGTATCCTGCATCTCGTCAACCAGGATATTGGAAAACAGAGACTTCAGCTTGTTGAGCAGAGCCGTGTTATTTGAGATGGTTTCGAGAAAGATGTGTAGAATATCATCAAAATCAATATAATTACGGTACTGCTTCCTTCTTGTGTACTGATTGAATACCTTCATCAAAACATCAATCGTATCATCATCATATTCGGTATACCTGATAAGATAATCCTTGGCCGGGGTACATGTATTCCTTGAGTAAGAATACAATTCCAGTATCCCTCTGGCCTGAGGGAAATTCTTTTTGTTCCTGTCGCTTAAAACAGACCCCCTTATCAGCTTAATCAGGCTTAGCTGATCATCACGATCAATGATTGTAAAACTCTCTACACCAAAAGCTTTAGGAACTGTCTTCATAATATCCAGACAGAAGCGATGAAAGGTACCTGCAAATATTCCTTGCGATAGTTCTCCAACCTCCAATTCCAGTCTGTGGGTCATCTCTGCGGCTGACCTACGGGTAAAAGTTAAAAGGACTATCGTTTTTGAAGAGACTCCGCTTTTCAACAGATGTATTGTTCTGCCAATAATCGTCCGGGTTTTCCCCGTACCTGCACCTGCAAGAACCAGTAAGTGTTTTGCAGGCCCCTGATATTCAGCAGCTAACTTTTGATTAGTATTGAGATCCATAGTAAGCGAAAGATATAAAAAAAGTAGATTGGTAGATTGGTAGACTTAAAAATCCCTTTCCTGCCTTTCCACCAGTTCTTTAGTGCTGAGCATCCCGCATGCAGCATAAATATCCTGCCCTCTGGATGCTCTGACAGTGGTAAACACACCCCTGCTAGTCAGCTCATCTCTAAACTCTTCTATCCTTTTATCATCAGACCCTTCTAAAGGTGTATCAGGAATAGGATGAAAGCGTATGAGATTCAGTCGGGTCCGCATACCACCCAGTAGGTTAACCAATTTCTTAATATGAGCAGGACTATCATTCACACCCTTGAACATGATGTATTCAAATGATACTCGTCTTTGCCTACCCCAATCAAAATCTCTGATCACTTTCAGAACACTGGGCAAAGAATAAACCTGTTCTATTGGCATCAAACTTTTTCGTTCAGCTTCAAAAGGGGAATGGAGACTGACAGCCAGATGGGCTTCTGATTTTTCGAGAAAGGTTTCTATGGCAGGTGTAATGCCAATTGTCGAAACAGTAATTCTACGAGGGCTCCAAGCGTATCCCCAATCAGACGTCATAATCTCAATACTTTTCAATACCTCATCAAGGTTATCAAAGGGCTCACCCATTCCCATGTAAACAACATTTGTGAGCTTATCTTTCTCAGGCAAACTATGAACCTGGTTAACGATCTCTCCAGCAGTCAACTGCCCCTGAAAGCCCTGTTTGCCTGTCATACAAAACAAGCACCCCATCTTGCAACCTACCTGCGAAGAAACACACAAGGTAGCACGATCATCTTCAGGTATATAGGCGGCCTCAACAAATTTCATTTCATCAGTGGCAAAAAGATACTTCTTGGTTCCGTCAACAGACTCCTGCACTTTTGCAGGCTTGCGTAAACCCAACTCATACTTATCTGCCAGCAAAACCCTTGCATTTTTTGATAAATTCAACATCTCATCTAAGGATGAAATATTCTTCTTGTAAAGCCAATCAGCTAATTGAGCGGCTACAAATTTTGGGAGACCCAGAATTACAACAACCTCTTTTAATTCATCTAATGTCTTGCCGAATAATGCTTCTTTTTTCATTTATCATCATTTTACCTGTGCCAACCCGGACGGGCACAAGGCCCCGTCCCTACTAGAAATATATTTCGGAAATTATGTTTCCGAAGGGTATGCCTTTTGATATCAGGATATCCCTGGTTTCCACCACCATCTCAGAACTTCCACAAAGATAGTAAACTGAATCCCCGGGCAAATTATTTAATTCACGAAGATATTTGGTTAATCGTCCATGATATGTCCCTTCCACTTTCTCTTGTGAGCTGCAACGAATATAATTATCTCCTAAAATTGGCTCAAATTCATCCGAATAATAGAAGGAATCTTTGAATTTACCGCCGTGAATGAGCACCTTATTATCCTGATAACCCGACCGCAACATGGATGAGAAGGGAGCAATGCCTGTTCCGGCTGCTATCCACCAGGCAGAACCATTACCACATACAAATTTCCCGAAGGCTTTTGATGCAAAAAGCTTATCTCCTGGCCTGATAGATGCAAGTTTAGGAGTTAAGATGCCATCATCAACCAGATTGAATAAAATCTGGATATTTTTATCCTTTTCTCCTGATGCAATAGAATATAATCGAGGCTCCATGTCATCGGCCCATGCCAGCTTAATAACCTGACCAGGCTCAAAGTCAAAGAATCTTATAAACTCAAGAATATAAACATCCCTGGTGATCTCTTCCAGCCTTTCAACTACTACTGGAACAAGTGGAATGTGTTTAAAATTAGTCATGCTAGTCATAATATTACGACTAGCATGACAACCAGGTGCTAAAAAGGTTTACCACTTAGAGAATTGATAAGCAATTTACCTTACGACAAGCTTTCTATAAACAAGCTCGTCTCCTGCATTTAATACCAATGTATAAATTCCAGCATCCCATTTTCTTGTATCAATTATAATTTCCCAGGGTAAAAGTTCGTCAATAACAAACTGATCAACTACCCTACCCACCTGATCAATTATAGTCAACAAGCCATTCGAATTAATTGAACCATTCAATGAAACAGTCACCCAATCATTTGTTGGGTTTGGATAAACAGTAAGAGCTTTCTCCAGCAAATTCTTTTCGATACCTGTGGAGTTTATACTTATTTCATAAAAGAAAATATTGTTTTCTTCATTGTTCTCAAATACCTCATCATTGGGATCAATCTTGGCAGCTATATAATATGTTCCATCATCAATACCATCAAGCTGAATGCTTTTCTGAATAGTGATACTCTGCCCATTGAGGATAGGATCACAATCACTAGTTCCCAGGCAACACAATGAGTTATCATATGAAGGCATATTGCATAGGAAATACTCAACTTTTGTTCCTTGAGACAGACATCCGCCATTATTATTAATAAACACATTGACAGATACTTGCGAACAACCCAACTCTGCTGTAAAGTCATAAATAGCCAAGTCGACAACAATATTAGGATCAGACTCCTGTGTAATTGATAATGAGCTTACGCTATTATTTGCTGCATTGGATTCAATTTGTATTGTTGCATTTCTGGTATCACATCCAGGATTGATATCAAAAACAATAATAATTGTTTTTTCACCTGTTCCCGAGGTCTCATCATGTTGTATTTGCAACCAGTCATTTCCCTCAATAATCGACAACTCCCAGATCAGATTACCTGTTCCTGAATTACTAATCTGGAAGGAGGCAGTTCCAGCCTGATAATCTAAGGACATTCTTTCCTGACTTAACTCAAGCACTGGTTGAGTTGGACTAACAACGATTTGGACATATGCAGTATTATTATCTTCAGTTTCTTCAACGATCTCTTCGTCACTATCAACACTTGCTATCACAAACCAGATACCACTCTCAGTATTATCAGGAATCCTGAAATCATTTAATTCATATTGCTGGTAATATCCAGCATCCCAGGTTGTTTGAGGATTCCCTTCCATCAATGCCAAGTCTTCAGAGGAAATCATTTCATCTTTGGAAAGCATGTATTTTATTTTACCTGGCAAAGAAGCAAGTTCTCCCCGGTTCCCAAATTCAATATCTGCACGAAATAATTCACCAGGCATTAATGATGTAGTATATACAGTTTGGAAATTGACATACAAGTCTGGGCTTGCAACACTAAATTCGGTAACAGCCATGTTATTACCTTCATTCTCCTCATCAATTTCGGCATCACAGTCAAGCATTACTATTAAAAACCAATCTCCAATACCTATTGTCTCAGGTAACTGAAAATCACCTGTACTAGCCAGGTTATTAACATATCCTGCATTCATTCCTGCAAGCTCATTATATGAAACGATGTAGTCATCACCTGAATAATACGTGTCATTTGAAATAGCGTAACGAAAATGACTTGCAGGCATTTCAGCTTTTCCGGTATTTCCAAATTCATAAAATCCTTCAATAAAAGACATAGGTTCCACTACTATCGGAGTTGTACTCAGGCTTGTTATGTACACATCAGGCATATCCTGATCAACAACCGTAAATTGAACAGTGGCAACATTATTTCCCTCATTAATCTCATTAATTTCATCATCAGCGTCCAAACAAACGATGAAGTACCATTCACCTTGTTCAACTGATTCTGGAATTCTCAAATCATCAAACTCATATACTTGACTGAAACCGGCTGCCCAACTTTCATTGGGACTACCTTCTTCAAGGATAATGTCATTAGCTGAAACAAAATTGTCCCTTGAAAGTATGTATTTAACAAGACCCGGGACTGAAGCCATCCCGCCTTGATTACCTTTCTCAATATCCAAGCGGAAAAATTCCCCTGTAGCAATATTTGGAGTATATACAGTACCAAAGACGATGTGAAAATCAGGCATTGCAACTGTAAATTTGAATGTTGCTACATTATTGTCCTCATTTTCCTCATCAACTTCAGTATCACAATCGATCATTACAATGAGATACCAATCACCTAAACCAATATTTTCCGGTAACTGAAAATTACCTGTACCACTATTTGGGTTCTCGAATCCAACACCCATGCTACCAAGTTCTCCGGATGAAACAATGTAATCATCTCCAGAATATGAAACGTCACTTGAAATAGCGTAACGGAAACGACTTGCAGGCATTTCAACTGCTCCAGAGTTTCCAATTTCGAAAAGGCCTTCAATGGAAGCCATAGGCTCTACAACCAACGGTGAGATAGTCAGGTTAGCTATATATGCATCAGGTTTTTCCTGATTAACAACATTAAATTGAGCAACAGCAATATTATTGGCCTCATTTGCCTCTTCAACCTCGGTATCAGAATCAAGCATAACTATTAGATACCAATCACCAAGACCAATAGCTTCCGGAAGCTGAAAATCTCCGGTACTGCCATTTGTGTTTTCTGCGCCTGCATCCATTGTCACCAGTTCACCATAGGAAATAGTATAATCATCTCCTGAATAATTTGCATCATTAGAAATGGCATAACGATAATGACTGGCAGGCATATTTGCTGCTCCAGAGTTTCCAAGAACAAAATGTCCTTCCAGATAAGCCATTGGCTCAACTACCTCTGGGGCTGTAATAAGATTTTCCACATAGATATCAGGCAGATCCTGATTGGCAACCGTGAACTCTGCAACTGCGATATTGTTAGTTTCACTGTCTTCTTCCACTTCCTCGTCTGAGTCTAAACTGATAATAAAATACCAGCTGCCTGGATCAATCGATGCAGGAATTCTCAGATCATTAAGCTCATAAGATTGACTATAACCAGGCTCCCATGTTCCATCTGGTCTGTTTTCCTCAAGAACTATATCATCTTGAGAAATTGTGTTATTTCTCGATAAAACGTACTTCACCAAGCCAGGAACGGATGCTTCTGTGCCTTGATTCCCCTTTTCAATATCTGCCAGGAAAATATCACCTGGCAATAGACTTGGCGTATTAACTTTAATTATGTTTATGTATAAGTCGGGATTGCCCGGTGCAGCATCCTGAACAATGCTTACTTGCATTGGGCTCCCTGTAGCTCCTGAGGATGTGACCTGAATGGTAGCAGTTCGTGAAGCGTCTTCATTAGCATCTACCGTAACGCTGATTGTGCCGGAATTTGTTCCATTGACTCCTGATGAAATATTAATCCACGAATTACCTTCCAGTATTGAGGTATTCCAATCCATTGTACCTGTCCCGGAATTTGACACTGCAAATGTCACACTGCTGGCAGTGGCATCAACACTTCGTGATGAAGGCTGCAAACTCAGCACGGGTTGTTCAACTGTGCCATCCGGTTTAATGTTATAAATAATTTGCTGACTATCATTATAAGTTCTAGTTGCAGGATTGAGGTTATCAATAGAGAAATACCCATCTGCATAT
>CAYXQX010000080.1:0-11207 GCA_964467485.1 uncultured Porphyromonadaceae bacterium
CCATAGCTAGTGCACCGTTGCTTAGTTTTGCTATTAACACAGCTCCTGCTTCCTGTAGTTTCTCCACAACAGCTGCATTCTCATCTATAATCTGATCTTTATAGGGCATAGCTCCCCAAGTGGTAGGATATCCTTTAACGGCCATTAGGTCTTTAACTCCATAGGGAATACCATGCAGAGGTCCACGGTACTTGCCTGCAGCTAATTCCTCATCCATTTTGGCAGCTGTTTTTAAGGCCAATTCTTCGGTTAGACTAACTACACAAAAAAGAGTGTCGTTGAAGGTCTTGAGTCTTTCAAGGTAAATTCTGGTTAGTTCCAGTGACGTAATTTCTTTGTTTTTAATGAGGGAGGCCAACTCCGGTATCGACATGAATGCAATATCAACTTTATTTTCAGGTAGCTTAACATCCTTAGGCAGAAACCAGCTATTAAGAGGGCTAGGGAGTGGGGCTTGAAAGCCAGCCGGGACTGGACTAAAGACTAGCGCAGGGGATACATGGTTGTCTAAAGAAAATTTGCGAATAGCGGAGTAAGACTGTTTATTGGACTTAACTCCTCTGGCCATCTGCTTGATTTCTCTTCTGTCAAACTCAAGTCCTACCACCTCCAGGGCAGACTTAATTTTGGTGGTATCTTCTACATTCCGCTCTCTGTTTTGACCATAGCTATATGAAAATGAAAAAATCAGGATAAATAAAACGGATAGAAATTTGTTGTATCTTATCATAATCAGAAGGGTAGGCGTTCAAAAATCAGGATTAAAGAAATACCTATTCCTGCGCCTGAAATAACAAGATTCCATTCTCTTGGCCTGGCTTTCAGTAAATTGATAATTATCAAACCGGCAATAAGAAAGCCACTGACAATAATTATTTGACCGATTTCAATTCCCAGGTTGAAGGAGAACAGGGGACCAATCAGACTATCCTCTTCACTGAGCAAGGCTCTTAGATAGTTTGAGAAACCCAAACCATGAATGAGTCCGTAAAATAGTGCCAGTCCGTACTTAAATTTATGATGACCAATAGAATATGATTCCTTACGCTGGAAAATATTGCCAATGGCAGTCAGAAGAATAGTAACAGGAATAAGAAACTCTATCCAGTCACCTGATAATTTTACTATATCCAATGTGGCCAGGACAAGCGAGGTAGAATGACCCAAAGTAAAGGCCGTAATCAGGATAAGGATCTTCTTCCAATGCCTTAGCTGATAAACCGCGCAAAGCACGATAATAAACAAAATGTGGTCATAACCCTTGAAATCAGCTATATGCTGTAATCCCAAGGTAAGATAAAGCTGAAATATACTCATATCAATCTAAACTGGATTTAAAAGTATTAATTTTGTTTTGAAAAAGCTTATAATGATGATAAGGATTAATTTAATATTTGGGATTTTTTTTTCACTGTTGAGTCACCCTCTGCATATGTCCTATACAAATATTGAATATGTTGATTCACTAAAGAGGTGGGAGATGTCTGTTAAGTTATTCAAGGATGATTTTGGGGATGAGTTATCAAGACTGTATGGCATGGAGCTGATGCATGATGATACTTTGAATACTGAGGCAGAATGTTTTTTCAGCAAATACTTATCAGAAAACTTTGTTTTGCAGATAAATGAGGAAATAATCGAATCCGACTCATTGAAATATGAAGGAACGAAGATGAATTTTGAAGCTATTTGGCTTAATTATTCGTTTATTAATAATGATATACCCAAATTTATAAAAGTTAGGAATAAGTTGATGTTTGGTTTATTTCAGGATCAGAAAAATTTATTGATCTTTAACTATAAAGGGAAACAGAAAGCTTTTCAATTCAGGCATAACAAGCCGGATATTGAGTTTGAAATTGATTAATATTGGAGCGGTTTTTGTAAGTATGGCAAATTATATGATAAAAGTAGTAGCAAAATATTATCGACTGGTAATTGTCATTTCAATCATGACAGTTTTTTGCTCTTTTAGTGCTTTTGCTACTCATAACCGTGCCGGAGAAATTACTTACAAGCAGATTGGAGACCTTTCATATAGAGTAATATTAATAACATATACAGCTACAGGTCCTGGCCCAGTGGCTGACAGGGATTTTTTGGATATCCAGTTTGGAGATGGGACCTATACTAATGTTGCCAGGATAGAGGAAGTGTTCTTACCTGATTTCTATAAGAGAAATAAATATGTTACGGAACATACTTATCCGGGGCCAGGCACTTATCAAATCGTCATGGAAGATCCGAACAGGAATGAGGGCATTGAAAATATACCAAACTCTGTTAATACTGTTTTTTCTATAAAGACCATCTTGGTAATAAATCCGCAGATTGGCTACAACAGTACTCCTGTATTGCTTAACCCTCCAATCGACAAAGCAGCGCTTGGTCATACATTTATTCACAACCCGGCAGCTTTTGATCCGGATGGAGACAGCCTGTCCTACAAGCTTGCTATTTGTACTGAAGAATCAGGGAAGGAGATTGAAGGTTATACATTTCCTGCATTTTCCGACTCACTTGTGGTTAATGAATTGACGGGTGATCTTATCTGGGCGGCTCCAATAAAGATAGGTAAGTATAATGTTGCTATGACTATTGAAGAATGGAGGTACGGTGTGAGGATAGGACGAATTCAAAGAGATATGCAAATTGAAGTGTATCCAACAGATAATAAACCCCCAATTATCGATCCAATGGAATCGGTTTGTCTTATTGCTGGTGAATTATTTGAAACTGAGATAACAGCTAGCGATACCGACAACGATTCTATTCAGATCACTGCTAGTGGCGGGCCATTTAGCCTCGAAAAGGACTCAGCTATTTTTAGGCAGGTTTTGTCTGTTCCAGGTCTTGCAAAGGCTTATTTTACCTGGCAAACCACTTGTGAAATGGTAAGAAAGCAGCCTTATAAGGTTATTGTAAAGGCTAAAGACCTCAATGCTGATGTTAGTCTGGTAGATAGTAAAAACCTGGATATACAGATTAATGCGCCTGGTCCAACAGATCTGGTGCTAACACCCGGCTCATCTTCTATGGTTCTTAATTGGCAGGTATGTGAATGTGATAATATTACCGGCTATAGAATATTTAGGCGATCCGGTCCGGTTGTTTTTGAACCTGGACCATGTGACACAGGTATTCCAGATGAGCTAGGATATGAATATATTGGGGAGGTTGAGGGATATAATGCTGTAAATTATCTGGACACCAATAATGGGCAAGGTCTTAATCAGGGAACAAACTACTGTTATAGAGTTATTGGCTATTATGCCGATGGTGCTGAAACTTTTACGTCAAATGAAGCATGTGCCAAGCTGGTAAAAGGTTTTCCTCTGATAACCAGGGTCAGCGTAGAAAAAACACATGCCACAAACGGTGAGATAAGCATTGCATGGCTGGTTCCTACTGTGGATGATCTTGTTAATACCAGTGGCCCGTATAAATACCTTATTTATAGGTCTGAGGAGCAATATGGTCAAGATCCTGTTCTGATTGATTCGCTCTTGGGTTTGGAGTCTGTGGAGTATCTGGATAAAGGCATCAATACTTATGAGAAATCCTGGTCATATAAGGTTCAACTGATCAATGATGCGCCTGGTAACAGATTTCCTGTTGAGACTGCACAGCTTGCTTCCAGTATCTTTCTTAAGCTGGATCCATATCACGAAGCATTAAACTTAAGTTACAAGGCCAATGTTCCCTGGCGGAATTTTGAATATACAATATATCGCGGAGATGAGGTGGTACAAGATTCTGTGGGCAAATCGGAGCTCTTAAGCTACATGGATCAGGGCTTGATAGATGGCACCAGGTATTGTTACAGAGTAAAGAGCAAAGGAAGCTACGAAGACACAGGCTATGGTCCACTATTTAACTATTCACAAATAGCTTGTGGTATACCCATAGATACTATTCCTCCCTGTCCGCCTATACTCAATGTTCATAGTGTTTGCGACAGTTTAGCTAATCATTTGCGATGGAACAATGTTGCAGATTCGTGCGCTTCAGATGCTGCTGGATACAGGATTTATTACAGAATGACTTTGGATGGAGAGATGGTATTGATTGATTCATTGGCACCAGCAACAGAACTGGAATATTGGCATTATCCAAGCATAAGCATGGCAGCTTGCTATGCTGTTACAGCTGTCGATTCAGTTGGAAATGAAAGTAGATTCTCCAATATTATTTGCGTGGATGATTGCATAAATTTTGAATTACCAAATGTATTTACTCCAAATGGTGATGGTATGAATGATCTGTTTAAACCATTCCCCTATAATCTTGTAGAGAAGATTGATCTTAAGGTATACGGACGGTGGGGTAATCTGGTTTTTCAAACTAGTGATCCTGATATTAACTGGGATGCCAGGCATATGGAGTCTGGGAAAAAAGTGCCATCAGGAGTATATTATTATATATGCGATGTTTATGAAAGAAGGCTTACTGGTCTTGAACCCAGATATCTGATAGGTTTTGTACATATATTGTATAGCGACGAAAAATGAAAGTGGTGATCGGAAAATTACAGCTCATAATACTATTTGTTCTTCCATTTCAATTGATGGGGCAGTCCTTTAATCCTGATTTAATAAAAATGCTGGCAGGTATTGAAAAGGGTGAGTATGAATCCGTCCTTGCTTTTAAAAGTGTGCCTGTTAACAATACTGAAAAGGCTGTGTATTATCTGCTATTAGGTAAAGCAGAGTATGGATTGGGAAATATTGAAAGTTCTGTTAAGCTTTTTGAAGTCTCGGAAGAAATAAACCCGGGAATAGCTTCTCTTAATCTGGCGCGGTGTTATAAGTTGCTGGGCGACAGACCATCACTATTTAAATATTTGGAAATACACCTTAAGTCAGATTCAAAATTGCCTTTGAAAGATATAATGCTTGATCCTGTTTTTTCAGATCTTGACAGAGACAGGAAATGGATTAAGTTTTGGTCGGTTAACTGGTATTCTGAGATAGAAGAACTCCAGGCTGAAGCCAAATATCGAATCTCTAAAAAGGACTTTGAGGAAGATTTCTGGAATGATTTGATGTTGAATCATGGGAATCAAGCCGTTTTGTTAGCTCTTCATGGGCAATACACCTATCTATTAAATGATAATAAAAAAGCTGTTCAGAGCTTTAAAAGAGCTATTAGCCTTGAACCTGATAACTCCTTTGTGCAGCTCAAATATGCCAATTATCTATTGGAGAAAGAGAAATATGAAGAAGCTGAAGAGCTATGTGATAATTTGATTAAAAATAATCCATATGATATAAATTTCTATATATTAAAAACAAGAGCTATTGTGAGTTCGGGCCAGTCGGGCAGGGGAGTTGAAGCTATGAATCAACTTGAGTCTATGGGTATAGATGCTACCGACCTTAATATATTGATTGCTAAAGATCTCATTGTTGATAATCCTGAGAAAGCTCTTGAGTATCTTGATCCAATAATTTTATCTTCTCCGGGTAAAATAGCTTACAACCTGCGCGCTCAATCCTTTACTAATCTTGGTAAAACGAGGGATGCTATTAGCGATTATGCAATGTCGCTTGATTTAGACCCCAAACAAGCTGAGGTATATTTCAGTAGAGCGAAACTACGTTTAAGTATAGGAGATAAGGAGGGAGCCTGTTACGACTGGAAGCATGCCTATGAACTGGGCCATAGGGATGCAGCCGATATGCTCTACAAATATTGTAAGTAGTTATGAGTTATGAATAGCCTTACGTCTTCTTAAGGGGCCTCAGCAAAAAGAACAATCCAATCAAAATAAAGGGAACACTAAGCCATTGGCCCATATTTAGAGGGATATTTGCTTCGAAAGCAACCTGATTTATTTTGGTGAATTCAATAATGAACCTGAAACTAAATACCAGAGTCATTAAAACACCAAACAATCGGCCGCTTTTGTCCTTAATATCGGTTCTCCAATACAAATACATAAGAAGACCAAATATAGCAAGATAGGCAATAGCCTCATACAGTTGCGAGGGATGCCTGGGTATATTATCAAATGAGGTGAAAGTAAAAGCCCAGGGTACATCAGTTGCTTTGCCAATAATTTCTGAATTCACCAGGTTACCCAACCTGATAAACATACTTGCCAGCGCTGTTGGCACAACAACTCTGTCAATTATCCAAAGCATAGATTTTTTACTGTATTTGCGTGACCAAAGCCACAAAGCCAGAGCTATTCCAATTACGCCTCCATGACTGGCAAGCCCTCCATGCCAGATCTTGTATATCTCATCAAGATTTTCTTTGTAGTAGGCCCAGTCGTAGAAGAATACATGTCCCAGTCTGGCACCAATAACAGTGCCAATTACAACATATAAAAACAGGCTATCAACCCAGTCTTTATTAATTCCTTCGCTTTTGAACATCTTCGTAATGATGATAATACCAAAAACGAATCCCATAGCGAACAACAATCCATACCAGCGTACAGACCATTGACCTATTTCAAATAAAACTGGATTAACATCCCAAATGATTCCGTTTGCTTCTTGCATATTGTTAATGTAATTTGCCCAAAGATATAGATTATGTAGAAAGTTGAAAAACTATATCTTTATTCTCGTAAAACTTAAATCAGCTATTATGAAAATTCAACTCTCCATTGTCCTTTTTATTGTCTCATTTCTTTTAATTGTACCACTTAGCAGTTCCTCTTTAAAAGCTCAGGAAACTAAAGCTGATCCGGTTGGATGGCAGTTGGGTGGTGTGTTACCAGCTATTGCATATGATGCAGATAAAGGATTTAGATATGGAGCTTTAACCAATATCTATAATTATGGAGACCCATCAGTTTATCCATTTTATAAGCATTCTATTTACGCTGAATGGTCACATACAACAAAAGGTAGCGATCTGAAGCAAATAAAATACGACTCGGAGTATCTGATTCCCGGGATCCGTTTTACAGGACTGCTTAGATTAGAAACTGATAAAGCTATGGACTTCTATGGTTTTAATGGTTATGAATCTGTTTATAATCCAGATCTGGAAGATGATTCAGAAGGTAATGAAGAATATCTGACCAGGATGTATTACAGGATGGGATTTAGATCTTTGAGGATCAAAACTGATTTTCAGGGTAAGATCATCGGCAGAAAACTCCGTTGGTATGCTGGCTTAGCGCATTACAATATTAAGGCCTCATCCGTTGATCTGGAGAAACTTAATAAGAATAAAACAGGCTCGCAGATACTCGAGGATATCCCCGGGCTTTATGAAAACTATATTGCAGATGGTATAATTCCGGCAGATCAGGCAGAGGGTGGATTTACTAATCTCATTAAAGCAGGATTGGTGGCAGATACGCGAGATAATGAGCCTAACCCAAATAAGGGTATCTGGACCGAAATATGTTTAGTTGCAGCACCTGGTTTTGTTGGTAATGAGAATCCATATACTGCTTTTGTAATTACTCATCGTCAGTATTTTACACTGATTAAAGACCGTGTGACATTTGCATATCGACTTAATTATCAAACAACATTGTCGGGAAATGCTCCATGGTATATGCTTTCTTTTAAACCTGATACATTTGTGTCATGGGATGGCCTTGGAGGAAGTAAAACCCTTCGTGGGATTATGAGAAACCGTGTTGTGGGTGAAGGTGCTCTTCTGGGGAACTTTGAATTACGTTGGAAATTTGCAAACTTTAATGTTGGTAGTCGGGAGTTATACCTGGCTTTATCTCCCTTTATGGATGCTGCAAAGATCACGAAGCCATATGAAAGTCAATCTAACATTATTGGTGATAGTGGTGATAGTGATGATATACATTTTACTTATGGAGCAGGATTACATATTGCACTAAATCAGAATTTTATTGTGGCAATAGATTATGGTTTTGCGGCAGATAAAAGAGACGGAACAAGCGGACTATACATAGGACTCGACTTCCTATTCTAATAATTACCACTTGTCCATTGCTTTGAGAAAGGCCATTTTGCAACAGATTTCATAAATTTTTAATTCCTGTTCCCTGTCTGTGCCGTTTATTTTTCTGGTATCTATACCAATATTCCTGTTGCTTTCAATTCTTTCGCCCGAATCAAATGTGGCTTCAAGTGACTTGACAGCTTTTTTGTCTTTGCCCAGCAGACTAATCCGGCATCTTACAGTAAAGGTACGCGTCCTAACAGCTACGCCGGCTTGTTGGGCAATTGGGTTAATAACTGTAATGTCTTTAAGAGCTATTCGAAGAAAATAATCTGCCTTGGCGCAAGACTTAATGGCTTTTGCTATTCCAAGATTGGGGATGCCGTAGGGATTTGATTTAATAGAACCTAATTCCTCACAAGGCAATAACTCAACCCCCTTCGAATCAAAGCTCTTATTGATAAATGGGATCATTATCCCATACATTGTTTCAACAGCCCTGGTTTTTCTTTTTGTGCCATATGACTTAAGATACTCCTTGGTACTCATTTCTCCCTGATCATTTTGAATTTCATAATCCATAGGGAATTGATAAAGGGCAATTAACTTATCCGCAAAATCCTGCGATTGGACGGAAAAGAAAATAGGTAAGATAATCAATATCAAAAAGTATCGTTTCATAAGGGCAATTTTCTATAAATTTATAAAAGCTTGACCGAATATCCTTGTTAAATCAGGATAATGATGAGATAATCTTTGCGGCAATCATTTCCGGACTTATTGAAGTCAAGCATCTATAGGGTGAATCTACCAGGGAGCACGGCTTGTTACCAAATATTGAACATGGTTGACAATCAAGCTTTTCTAATGTTTGAATATTATTGGTGCCAGGCTGATTCAATGGTCTGAAGCCAAGATCCGGATGGGTGCCTCCCCATATTGAGATTACCGGGATGCCAAGTAAATCAGCAAGATGCATATTTGCTGAATCCATACTAACAAAAAGGTCAAGCTCTGAAATGCTCTTTATCTCTTCCTCAGGATTCATCTCACCGGCATGTATCATTATCTGAAGGGTTTTAAAATCCTTATGCTTAAGTTTTTCTGCGTCTTCCTTCCCACCATAGAAATGAAATTTAACATCGAGCTTTGTACTCAAAATGGACATCATCTCAAAAGTGTAATCCAAAGGCCATGTTTTGGTTTCATGTCGGGCAAAAGGAGCAAGGCCTATTTCTAGTGACTCCGCTTTTCCCTTTAGTCTTTTTTTGATATTGTTTCCGAAAGGATAATTTATTATTTGAGCCTCTACACCGGCCTTCCTGAATACTTCCAGATACCTTTCTGCCGTGTGCTTGAGTATGAATTGCTTCTTACCTTTTATATAAGCAACTTTCTCTCTTCTTCCTTTGTTTATTTTGTAATCAGGAACACCCTTGTTAGCTATTAAAATTCTAAGAATATAACTCCTGATAACACCATGAAGATCAATAACCTTATCAGGCCTGGATGTCTTCCAAATCTCTCTTGAAAGCCTTAATAAACCTCTTATTCCCTTATGTTTACCATTAGTGTCAGCAGTAATGATCTTGAGCCGGTCGATTCCGGAAAAATATCCCTCGAACCCAATCTTGGTAACTAAATCAATATGTAAATCCTGGTTCGCTTCAAGAGCGCCACGAAGAACTGGGGCCGTGAGAAGGACATCACCCATCGAGGAAAATCTTATTACCAGGATTCGTATCATATCAATAATCCTTATAGGATTTCTCTTCTGATAAATGTGAACCGGTTAAACCATTAATGTCACTCTTAAGCTTGGCCCTAATGTCATTTTTCTTATAAACCTTACGAGCAAGATCTATGAAATCCGGGCCAAAATTATTACTCCTATCCTTATCCCTAATGTTATCCTCTATCTCCCATAATTCCGAATTGATGATTCTTAACTCCTCAACTAACTTGTGATCCAGGTTGACAATCTTAGCTGCCAAAGGAAGCAGTATATCATATTCTCTTTTGATGTTTAATAACTTCGGGGGATCGTCAATCTTCTCAAGCTTGATCTCTAAAATTGTTAGCTTGTCAATAATTTCCCCATTGGATACTTCAATTTTCATATCCGAAATATACACATATTGCAAGAATTGATGGTTGACTAAAGGGCATAGAAAATTCATAAATGATTTTTACCATATTATTAACAATAAATATTTCCATAATTACCAGATAATGAATTGCTTTGGTCTTGTAAAATGCGAATATTTCTATCCATATTAGTAATCGTGTCTGTTTTAACCGGATCAATAGGAGTTAATCTGCTTAATTCAGAATGCTCTTGTTGTGACGGTGAAAAGGTTTGTATGTGTAGCTCTTCTTGCTCCATAGAGAATACAGAAACCGTGGCTAAGATTTATAGCTGCTGTGGTATAGAGCTTATTGATGAGGATAATACAGTATCATGCTGTGATGAAACAGCAGAGTGTTGTACACCAGAATTGATTAAACTGGATGTAACACTGATTCTTGTTTTTGATACGCAAAAAATTGAAATCCCTCACCGGGAAATTTCCAGGAATATAAATCAAATTTACTCTATATCAGTGTTGCCGGGAGAATGCATGTCCCAAAAAGGGATTCCCGAAAAACCACCTCCAATAACCAGGTTAGGCCTGGATCTTAATTGTACATTCTTGTGTTGATAATAAAGCGTCTATAACAACTTTATTATTAACCAATGAAATAATGTACATGAAGAAAAAATCAGTATTACTATATTTAATTTTATTACTTGTACCAATCCTATCCCTTCAGGCTCAAATGGTTAAAGGGAAGGTATTTGAAAAAAATCAGGATAAAGGATTGGAACTACCGGGTGTTAATGTGCACTGGGCTGGTTCAGCAATAGGTACAATTACAGATTCAGAAGGGGCTTTTAAGTTAATCAAGCCTGCAAAATATGAGCATCTGGTATTTAGCTTTGTAGGCTATAAGTCGGATACATTGGTAGTTGCGGAAGGAACTGCCGATATTGAAATCTTCCTCATCCCAGGGGAGGAGTTAGATGAGGTGGCAATAGTGGAAAGAGCTGTTGGCTCACATATTGTAAGATTAGATCCTATTCAAACCGAGAAGATCACAGGGGTTGAATTGGGTAAGGCAGCTTGCTGTAACCTTGCAGAGAGTTTTGAAACAAATGCCTCGGTTGATGCATACTATGCAAATGCTGCTACTGGTGCAAAGCAGATTCGGCTACTCGGACTGGATGGTCAATATGTTCAGATCCTGACAGAGAATATCCCAAACTTAAGAGGATT
>CAYXQX010000081.1:0-11151 GCA_964467485.1 uncultured Porphyromonadaceae bacterium
ATATCCCACCCATGGTCGCAGCGAAAACGATTATTCCGGATAATGGTGGTGTGGATAGCATCCCAAAGAGGCATCTGTGGGTCAGCTAATGTGAGGCTGTCCAGAATCCGCCTGTTGGGGTGCCAAAACCTATCTCGACCCCAGGAGTTGAACGATCCATGATCACCGGACTCCTGCACAGTTTCAAAAACATCATTGTATTCTATGATATGCCCGCCCCAAGTGCCCTCGCTGATGTTAATACCTGCTCTTGGAACATCATAAATGCTATTATGACTGACTCTGATATCCATGCACATCGACAGTTGAACGCCGGCAACCTGCTTCTCAATTCTTCCAATTCTGTAAATCAGATTATTATCAATACGACAGCTTGCAGGATAATCCTCTGTTTTTGGGCCCCGGATAGTATCCATCTTATCGATATCAACAAACTCATTATATTGAAAGGACGGTGACCTAACTGCCGAGGACAGCCCAACCAGACTGATGCCCGAGGCACCCACTTCATGGACATGGTTTCTTAAAATCTTAGTGCCTTTGTTGTACCCCGAAAGAAAAATACCATTGCCACCTAAAGAAACAAATTCGCAATCGCTGATTTCACATCTTTCAGTGCCCTCAGAAAAAATTGCACCGCCCCTGTGTATGGTCCAGTCGCTTCTTAAAAGTGGTTCATATTTTTTCATGAATGTGCGTGAAGAATGGCTGAACCTAATGCCCTGGATTTTGGATTCTATTATAGGGTTTTCCTGATCTCCTTCAAATACAATTAATTCGGATAATACTGGTATTTCAAGAGAAGAGCTCATTGTTGCTGGTTTTACATCAGGATACCAATACAGTTTTTTATCTCTCAAATCATAATACCATTCCCCCGGACTGTCAAGTTCTTCAAAAACATTTTCAACCATACGGTAAACATTATGCATAGCTCGTGGACGGTTATTCTGGTGACCTCCGCTTAGAATAGCCTCGCCATTCTCATCAACTCCAGTGAGGATGTAATGAAAATCGCCCCATTCAGCGCCATGCATGGCATGTAGTATTGCGCCTTCCGGCTTTGCCCATCCTGCAATACGTTCGGGATCAATCGCATCCGGGGCATGACCTTGCCAATGACCACCGTTTTCGTCATAATCAGGATACCTGGCAAGAATTTGAGCTTTTCCATCAATAAAAAGCTGATCAATGGGATTCTCCAGTTTCAAAGGTGTAACCAGAAATTTTCCTTCTTCTTGCCACTTAACGGTAATTTTTTTTGAACCCTTGATCCAAACTTCGCCGGGATCGTTTGCTTTCAGAGTTACATGGCTCATGTAAGGGGCAAATACCAGTGGTTTATTCAGATGGTAATCACCTGATTGCAGGATTATCTCCACTTTTCTTGATGGATGGTCTTTTTTGAATTTTCCAGCTTGTTCAAACGATTTTTTAAGGCTTATCTGATCAGCTTCGGGATTAGGGGATACAGTCCAGGTTTTTGGGGAAACGCAGGATTGTAATATCAGGATAAATACAAACAGAGAGGTGATAAGGGTTTTCATCTTTTGGATATTGATTACAAGTCAAAAGTAAAAAATCAAAACTAAACACTGTAGTTATTGGTTTTAATACCTTTGATTTTAAATTTTATAACATATAATTCCATGATGAATACAACAGAAAGCAATCTATTATTAAAGTCTTTTGATACAAAATATGAAGCTGCACCTTTTAATGATATTAAAACAGAGCATTTTGTGCCGGCCATTGATGAGCTTATACTTGAAGCGGAAAAGGAAATAGGAGATATTGTTAGTAATCCTAATCCGGCTGATTTTAAAAATACCATTGAAGCACTGGAGAAAAATGGGGAAAAATTAGGCAGGGCTGTGGAGATTCTTTTTAATCTCAACCATGCTGAAACCAGTCCGGAGCTTCAAAAGGCTGCCCAGGAGGTGTCGCCAAAATTATCGGAGTTTTCTAGTCGTATGTTGATGAATCCGGCCCTGTTTAGCAGGGTTAAGTTGGTATTTGATGATTACAAAGGCAATAGCTCAGTCGGTTTGAATACTGAGCAACAAACAGTTTTAGATAATTACTACCGCGACTTTCTTCGTAACGGAGCTGAATTGGAGGGAGATAAGAAGAAGAGATTTGCTGCTATCAAGTCGGATTTGGCAAGGCTCACTCTTCAGTTTGGCGATAATGTATTGGCCGAAACGAATGCTTTTATTTTGCATTTAAGCGATAATAATGATTTGGAAGGGATGCCTGGTTTTGTTATTGATGCAGCTGCTCAGGAAGCTCTGTCAAGAGAAATGGATGGCTGGGTTTTTACTCTAAATCATCCCAGTTATGTTCCCTTTATGAAATATTGCAAGAACAGGGAGCTAAGGAAAAAGATGTTTTCGGCCTTCAGTTCCAGAGGGAATCAGGACAATGAATTTGATAATAAGGAGAATATCAGAAGTATCGTTAATCTGAGATTGGAATTAGCGAGGATAATGGGCGAAAAAAATTATGCCACCTATGTTTTGAAGAAGAGGATGTCGGAGAATCCTGATAGAGTAAATCAGTTTATCGAATCCCTGCATATTGCCTCACGGCCACATGCTGAAAAGGATTATGCGGAGGTTAAGAACCAGGCATATGAAATGGGACATCTGGGGGAAATTGAAAGATGGGACTGGGCCTATTATAGTGAGATTCTTAGAGTGAAAAAATATGATGTTAAAGAAGAAGAAGTTAAGCCATATTTTGAGTTATCAACTGTTACCAGGAGTGTTTTCGATCTGGCTGCATCCTTATATGGGTTGAGTTTTAAGGAAACAAAGGATATTCCTGTATATCATTCAGAGGTTTCAGTATATGAGGTTTTCGATGAGAAGGGGGAATTTCTATCTCTTCTTTATCTGGATTTTTTCCCAAGGAAGGGCAAGCAAGGGGGAGCCTGGATGACAGATTTCAGAGGGCAGAGTAATATTGATAAGAACAGTATTCGTCCTCATGTTTCCATCGTGTGTAATTTCACTCGTCCAACTGATGAGAAACCATCGCTTCTCACATTTGATGAGGTAAACACTTTCCTTCATGAGTTTGGGCATGGTCTTCATGGGATGCTCACAAAATGCACTTATCCTTCTGTATCGGGTACAAATGTTTTCCGCGATTTTGTTGAGCTCCCTTCCCAGATTATGGAAAATTGGTTAACGGAAAAGGAGTGGTTGGAAAAGGTTGCCGTTCATTTTGAGACCGGCGAGAAAATCCCCGATGTTCTTGTTAAAAAGCTTATTGATGCCAGAAATTTCCAGGCAGGATATGTTTCTGAAAGACAGCTTAGTTTTGGGATGAATGATATGGCCTGGCATTCTATACAGGAACCATTTGAAGGTGATCTTATTTCTTTTGAGAAATCGGCAATAAAAAATACAGATATTTTTCCTGATATCCCAGGCAGCTGCATGAGTACAGCATTCTCACATATTTTTGCAGGTGGCTATGCAGCAGGATATTATGGCTATAAGTGGGCAGAAGTTCTGGATGCTGATGCGTTCTCCGTTTTTAAAGGGAAGGGAATTTTTAATAGTGACGTAGCTGCTGATTTTAGATCTTTTATTTTGGAAAAGGGTGGTAGTGAAAACCCAATGACCTTATACAAAAGATTTAGAGGAAGCGAGCCTTCTATTCAACCATTGTTGGAACGTAGCGGTCTTGATAGAGACGCTGAATAAACAATTGACAATAATAACTTTACTGATTTAATGCAGTACAAAATACACTAAGAAACATGAAAAAGCTCTTGACTTTGTTAATGTTTGTAGGTTTTGTTTTTACACAATCCAATACCTTCGGACAAGATGCTCCTGCACCTGTTAAAAATACAGCTAAAGATACCCTTCTTGTTGTATGGTCGAGTGGAGATATTGAGGTGGCAGAAAAAGTATGCTTTATGTACACATTTAATGCAAAAAGAGCTGCTTGGTTTAAGGAGGTTATATTTGTTATTTGGGGGCCTTCCGCAAAATTGCTTGCTGAGAATGAAAAACTTCAGGGGAGTGTGAAAAAGATGAAAGAGCAAGGGATAATTGTTGAGGCCTGCTCGGCATGTGCCAAAATGTACGGGGTTCAGGATAAGTTGAAAGAGTTAGGCGTTGATGTTAAAGGTATGGGAACCGTATTAACAAAATACCTTAAGGCGGGCTATCCAAATATTACGTTTTAAATAATTTTCCAGTTATGTTATTACCCAGACACAGAAATCTTCTTGCTCTTCTTTTTATTCTATTCTTCAATTTTGGAGCAAGTTGTCAGGAAGTTCCTGAGACACCCTTACTCCTTTCATGGTCGCAATATCAGGATCATAAAGCAAATACTGAGTTCAATATGCAGTGGATTCAGCTTGGTCCTGTTGTCAATTCGGCCAGGGCAGAATCTGTTCAGGGAGATCCCAACCAGCCCGGGGTTTTTTATGCGGCTTTTGGATCGGGAAACTTATGGAAGACGATCAATAACGGCCTCAGTTGGAAGCCTGTTTTCGAAAATCAATCGGCTTTAGGTATAGGTGATATAGCACTTGCTCCCTCTAATCCTGATATTATTTATCTCGGTTCGGGTGAAAGTCTGAAGAAAGCAAGAAATTTCACTATGCCCGGTACAGGTGTTTTCCGGTCTGATGATGGAGGAGAGAGCTGGAGGAACCTGGGACTTCACGATTCCTGGCATATTGGTGAAATCGTAGTGCATCCGGAACATCCTAATACTGCTTTTGTGGCAGTAATGGGTCATTTCTGGAGTACAAATACTAACAGAGGCATATACAGAACGCTTGACGGAGGGCAAAGCTGGGAGCATGTTCTTTACATAAATGAAAATACCGGAGCCAATGATATAGTAATCTCTAAATCAAATCCTGATGTTCTTTATGCTTCAATGTGGGAGAATAACCCGGGGGTTTATGGTCCTGAGAGTGGTATTTACCGAAGCATCGATGGTGGTGCTAATTGGGCAAGATTGACTAATGGCCTCCCAACTGGGGCAAAAACAGGCAGGATTGGTCTGGCTGTTTCTGATCAGAATTCGGATAAAGTTTACGCTCTTATAGATAACCTTAATCGTGATAAGAATAACTCAGCTGAGTGTTATAAGAGTGAGGATGGTGGATCCTCCTGGGCTAGAACGCATCAGCAAGACCTCAAGATTTTCCCCGGAATAGGCTGGTATTTTACCGACTGTTATGTCAATCCTCAGAATGATGATGAGGTATACTTACTTGGAGTGAGGGCGGCTCGTAGTACAGATGGCGGAGAATCTTTTAAAATGCTTGGTGGGGATATCTTTCATATGAATCCCAGTCAGGCTGATCCGCTTCATCTGGATCACTGTGAGCTCTGGATAAATCCGGTTAATGCAAACTTCCTGCTCCTGGCGAATGATGGAGGTGTATATAGCAGCTATGACAGAGGTGATACCTGGATGCATCATAATAATATCCCTGCTGGCGAATTCTATGATATTTCGGTTGATAATCAGGATCCGTACTTTGTTTACGGGGGTGTCCAGGATGATGCTTCCGTTTATGGTCCCTCCGAGGAGTGGAACCCAATTTTCCCGGATGGTTGGAGATATATCTGGGTTGATGCCTGGAGTGGCGGGGATGGCTGTGTTACTATTCCCGATCCGGTTGATAGTAATATCATCTATACATCATCGCAGAATGGGGGCATATTTAGAAAAGACATGAAGCTTGAGAAGTCTAAACATATAAAACCCAGAATGCCCCGGGGCAGTTCAAAGAAGTTGAATTATAATTTTGTTGCTCCTTATATTATTTCTCCCCACGATCCTCAAACACTGTATCATGCAGGGAATTATGTCTTTAAAAGCACAGACAGGGGAGATCACTGGGAAATGATTAGTTCTAACCTGGCAAAGTCATCCCATAAACAAAAAGAGTCGTTGGCAGCCGGTGCCATTGAAGAATCTCCGATGGTTCCTGGATTATTATTTATTGGGACTGACAAAGGGGCTTTTTGGCTTAGTGAGAATGATGGGGAGAGCTGGGAAGAAAGATCTGTGGGACTGCCAGATCAGTATATACGGTCTATTTGCCCAAGTCGGTTTAATGCTGAAAAGGTTTATGTAGCGGCAACTGGAATAAATCAGGATGATTTAAATACCTATATATACCTTAGCGAAAACCTTGGCAAGTCCTGGGAACCCATAAAGGGAAATCTTCCTTCGGATATAGCTAATGTCATACTCGAGGATCCTGTTTATGAAAATATCCTTTATGCGGGAATGTATAGAGGAGTGTATATTTCAACTGATATGGGTGGCAGCTGGTCCTTGTTGGGAACCAATATGGCTGCCACTTGCATTTCTGATTTAGCCATTCAGCCAAGGGAGCTGGATCTTGTGGCCGGGACCCATGGTAGAGGTATTTATAAGATAAACCTACTGGCCATACATGAGCTAATGATTCTTGATACTGATAAACCACACCTTTTAAATATTCCTGATGGAAGAGCTCCCTGGCTTAATGACACACACAGAGATGTTAACCAGAGATCTGTGAGAAAGACCTCCATCTCATTCTGGCTGCCTGAGCCCGAAAGTGTTAACATCAGGATAAAACAAGATAATCAAACCTTATTTGAGAAAACTGTTGAAGGGAAGAAGGGGTTAAATCAGTTTCGTTGGGATTTGCAAACAAAAGGCAACGAGTCTGATCAGCCATATTATATTCGTTTCAAAGAATATCTTACGGCCGGGGAATATAACGTAAGCCTGGTCACCAAGAATCAGGAGTTGGTGAAAGATTGGTTGGTTAAACCCGGGGAAAAACCACATAATTGGTAATCCGATACAACCTTTCCTAAGTACTTATTTTTATCCTGATGGTCTGTTAAAAGAAATAGTAGGCTGCAATAAGGAACCTTGTATTGCTGACAGGTATTGAGTTATCTACCAAGCCTTCGGAATTATATGTTCCGTAAGCCGCAGTTGTGTATTCTACCTCTCCGGCGAATCTTATTTTGCCGGTATTAAAAATTATTCTGGGTGATACTCTGTAAATATAATCAATATTAGATCTGGTCCCAAATTGCATACTGTTGTCAATCTCCATTCCGGCACCCAGGTTTTTTGAGTATCCAGCAAATAATCCCACCTGGATCTTTTTCCCATTTGTATGGATCTCCGACCATACAGCCATTGAACTGAGAGGGGTGTACTCTCTGTGATCGGTGAAGGGATCAGCACTTATCAGAGCAAAACTGCTGATTCCCACAAGATCATAGGCATTTTGGCCGTAAACAGCTTCAAGTTTAAAGGTTATAGCAGGTATTTTAATTTTTAGAAATGCCTCTTGTATTGTGCTGCTAACCATCTCCTCTGCGGCTATATTAGCCTCGGTAACCAGGCGAGGCACTAAGGTTTTATATCCGGCGCTTACACCAGCCAGAATTTCGGAGCCATTTTCACTTTTTGTATTATAGACGAGGGTGAGATTGAACTCAGGTTTGCCGGAGTTGCGCAACAGGGTTGAACCGCCTGCACTGGTAAAATCTCTTTGGGTGAAGGCAGTGGCAATAATATTAAGATCACCTTGCTTGTATGTAAATTTCACCTGCGGATTTCGGGCAAATGGTTGAAAAGGTGCTCCGGTATTGAAAGACACAACCCCCGGGAAACATCCTGTAATAAACAATGGATTCCATGTTTGTCCGAAAAGTAGCTCAGCATGTTCCCAAACCATTTTACCATAAGCATGACGAAGACGAAAACCATTAACATCGCTATCTGAATGGCCAAAGAAAGCACCTTCAATAACAGCTGAAGTCTTGGCTCCCAAAGCATCCGGGCCGGTTATCTTGCCGGTAAGGCGGGATTGGATAGCCAGGAAATTCAGGTTTGCCCTGGCATTGATATCTACACCATTTATATCAAGCATTTCGGGTTTGGGCCAGAGCATGAAATGCCCTTCTCTGATTGCTACATTCTGACGTGTATCGTAAATAAAATCATTCTTGACAAATCCTGAGAATGATATTCCAAATTTTTGATCTTGGGCAGAGAGGCCGAAGCATATTGCTGCCAGAATTGTTAATGAGATGAGGCGTTTCATATCAGTGTTTATTAGTTTTTGTCAGTTTTCTTCTTTTCGCGAGGGAATAGTTTCTGGATGATGCTCCTTTTTTTTATTGGTTTACCTAAAAGGCGGTTCAGGTTGTTTTCGGCTGACAGGTTGTATTCCCAAAGCTCAAGAGCTTTAGTATAGTACTTGGCAGCATTATCATAATCTTCACGTTGGCGGTATACCAAACCGAGATTGGTATAAGCAACTGAAAGTCGCCTTTGGGTTTCCCATTGTGCTTCTTCAATCTCCTTTAATCTGGATTTAAGAAATTTATCTTGTTTTTTCTGTGAATGATTCTCAAGGCCGATCATGAAATCTTGATTAATAATATCTGGAAGCTCTTCAGTATTTTTGTTCAGATACCGTTTATTCCAGTTTTGGTATATGTCTATACTCTTAATTGAAGCGGCTTCTGAAAGAATCAGTAAGCTATCCAGGCTAATTCTGTTGATCTGTTCTGAACCACCCATATCGGGTAGGCTGTCTTTGTAAACGGCTAAAGTTAGGTATATAGCTGCTCTGTTATTCCAAACCACTCCTGTTTCGTATGAGTTTTTGTAGTGTGCAAAGCTTGAATAAATAGCCTGGATCGAGTCGAGGAGTTCAAAAACGGCAGCATAGTTATTTTGTTGGGCCAGGCTGTTATACTGCCCATATAATTCCCGTGCTGGCTTTACCCTTGGGTCAGCTGATTGGTTTACTCCCTTGTAGTAATATTTGGCTACAAGAGCCGCAATTAAAACCAGGGTCACCATTAACATAATGAGGACCCTGGTAGGTTTATTTTTAAGTAATGCCATTAAGAATGTACCTGTTCAATGAGGAATTTCCGAATCTCAATTGGTGTTTCTTTAGTGAATTTAGAAACTATAATATGAGTAATAATAGCTAAAGGAGCACCAATAATTGCGAAGTACCAGGCTCCAAGATAATAACTTATAAACTCATGTGCAGGTAGGACTACTCCTGATTTTCCCGCAATAAAGTATGTAAGAGCTGTAACGGAAACCAAACCTCCGGCTATCAATCCGGCTATTGCACCTTGTTTGTTTGATCCGCTCCACCAGATACCCAGTAGGAACAGTGGGAATATTGTACATCCGGCAAGTGAAAATGCAACTGCCACCAGCTGACCGATCAGGGCTAGTTTAAATAAAGCTATAATGGTTACAATAATTGCCATCAAAATTGTTCCGAGGCGAGCAAAAAGCAACTGAGTTTTTGGTGTTGCTTTAGGATTTATAACCTTGTAGTATAGGTCATGAGAGAAGGCAGATGCACCGGTAACCAGTAGTCCGGAAACGGTAGAGAAAGCAGCTGACACTCCTCCTGCTGCAAGCAAGCCAACGATCAGTGGGTGCACATTACCCAGCTGGGCAGTATACACCACAATGGCATCTTTTGCGAGCCTTCCAACCTCAGGATTAGATGATAGGACTTTCCCAAAGGCAGAGTAGGCTGGAGCACTCCAGTAGAGGATACAAATGAAGAAAAGGCCCCAAACGACCGACCATCTTGCATCTCTTGCTTTTGGAACAACATAGAACCTCTGGATAACATGAGGTAATCCTGCTGTACCAATCATTAGTGAAAAAGCGATTGCAATCCACTGGAAGAAAGTCTGCCCGGTGGCAGGATCCCATGGCATTGCAAATTCAGGAGCCGGGATAATTGCGTATTCATGACCAAGGGAATTCAATAACTGCTGGCTTTCAGCCAAGGGTATTCCTGATACGATATCTGATACTACTGAACCATATCCAATCTGTGGAAGTAACCAGAAATAGTCAAATTTGTAACTCAGAATAAACAGGGGTATAATAAATGATATTATAATAATCACATACTGTATCTGCATGTTCTTAGTTACACCAAGCATACCTGAAATCAGAGTATAGATAAGAACTACAGATCCTCCTATTATTACCGCCCATGTATATTCAATTCCTAGTATCCATTTAAACATTAGTCCAATACCACCAAATTGTCCAACGCAATATGAAATTGAAATCAGGATGGCGATTATGGCTCCAACAGCTCTTAATGTTTGAGAATAATATCTGTCACCAATAAAATCGGGTGCTGTGTATTTCCCATATTTTCGAATTTGGCCTGCCATCAGAATAAGCAGCAGGACATATCCTCCTGTCCAACCGACAACATATGATAAGCCATGGTAACCAGATCCATACATTAGGGCAGCCATTCCCAGAAAGGAGGCTGCACTCATCCAGTTTGAAGCAATAGCCATACCTGAGCCAATCTTGGAGATGCCTCGTCCGGCTGCATAAAAATCATTAGTGTCTTTAGCCCTGAAAATGATACCGACCATTACGAAAATGATCAATATTGTGATTAAAATTATTGCAGGACCTACTTTGAATCCACCTTCCAGTTGAGCTCCACCTGAAGCAGCAAAAAGGCAGGTTGGCAAAAAGGATAATATCAATGGTAGAGTTAGTTTTTTCATCTTTTTCATCTTTATGTCGTTAGTCCTCAATTCCCAGTATCTTGTTTCGCCTGTCGATCCTCTTACAATAAAGCCAGCACAGGGCTACAAACAGGATGAGTAAGAAAATGGCGGTGTAGAAATAGTGGAAGGGAAATCCTAAAAATGAAAAATCTGTCAGAAACGACTGATTATGGATGAGATATTTTGCCATGATATCCGGGATCATTTCTTTACTGTTGATGGAGAAATCTCCCATTGCTCCGGATTTTAATTCAATAGCCAGAACCGTGGATCTAACATCGAAAGCAGATAGAGCAACAATCTGGCTGCCCCTGATCCCTAATTCGTTTTTTGTTGAAACATATTTGGGATCGGTGATCGAGGATGTTGCCTCCATCAAGGCTTCAAAACTGCTTATTTGGCTTTTCAATTCTGACTTTTTCTGTTGTGGAGTAAGCTCCATAACAGCCCAGCTAAGTCCATTTTGAAGAGCTGCCCTTTCTTTAGGTGTGATGAAGTTTTTTGCAAGGACGCTCAGTGAGGATTGGGCAAATTGCTGCAATTCCATTGTATTGGC
>CAYXQX010000082.1:0-9036 GCA_964467485.1 uncultured Porphyromonadaceae bacterium
TATTAATACTTTTTCCAATATAGATCAGATCACCTTTCTCATCCCAGAAATAGTATACACCTGCTTCTTCAGGAAGCCTGTTTAAAAGCTTCTTATCCAGATACTCATTAAGCCCCTGTGGAACACCCGGTTTAAGAATCTTTGAAGCAATGTTTTTACTGTCCCTGGAAAGCAGCAGTTCCAGTAACTTAACCGTAGCCAAAGCATCCCCTGCCGCTCTGTGCCTGTCGGTAATTGGTATTCCAAGCTGAGAACATAACCTTCCCAAGCTATATGATCTTAAACCCGGTACCACTTGCCGGGCCAACCTCACAGTATCAAGTGTCTTCCGATTATACTCAAACCCAAGCTTCTTAAATTCCTGACGCACAAAGCTATAATCGAAATTAACATTATGACCAACAAATATTTTACCCTCAGTAAACTCAACAATTTTTTTTGCTACTTCATAAAATTTTGGAGCATCCATAACCATCTCATTACTAATGCCGGTAAGGCCAGTAATAAAATAAGGTATAGTACATTCCGGATTGATCAGTGTAGAATACTCATCTACAATGCTCAAACCATCGTGCAGATAAATCGCAATCTCAGTGATTTTCTCATTTCTGGGACTGCCTCCGGTGGTTTCTATGTCGATAACAGCAAACAAGAAATAATTATGAGTTATGAATTATGAGTTATGAATTATGAGTTATGAATTATGAGTTATGAATTGTGAGTTATGAATTATGAGTTATGAATTATGAATTATGAGTTATAAGTTGTGAGTTAAAATGATGGCAAGAGCGAGCGTCATCCCTGCGGAAGCAGGGACCTAGTGGCACTCTGTCGATGACTATAAAAACTTAAGCCTCAAGTATCAAGCTTCAAGCCTTTCTTTAATATGCTTTATATCATCCTGCATATTAGCAACAGCATGATATAATTCCTGCTCGGGCGACACAGGCTCTGGCATTTCCTCGCTTATATAATGAACAAATTTCCAAATCTCAGAAATCTCTTCAACCAGGACTGGATAAGACTCATATTCCTTATTGAGCGAAATCAGGATAAACTGTTTTTTTCTAAAATCCTTCTGAATTATTTTGAATACAATACCATCATCCTTCATCAATACGATACAAGGATCTCCATTATTCAGGTACTCCCAATTTTCAACAAACTCACCAGTAACATAAGCCTTATCTGGAATCGGAATCATTGAATCACCACTGATCTGAAAAGTGCGGTATTTCCTTTCCGGTGATACAAAAGGCAGACTGAATACAGGTAATTCTCTTATATACTCCGGATCGGAATACCCTCGCTTATATCCAGCTTTAGCTTTTTCACTAACTAATTCAATATTCTCCCTATTATCTCCATCCACAGTTGTAGCCAATATTCTTAGCCCTGAACCTTTCATATACAAATCATAACCTTCCTCAAGCTGCCTCAGTTCACTATCCTTAAGACTGCCCAAATCAACCTTCACCAAGGTATCAATAGCAACACCAAAGTACTTTGAAAAATGTATCAATGCATCAATACCCGGCTCCGACACTCCATTCTCATAACCCGAATAGGTAGGCCTTTTCATGCCAAGAAAGCTCGCAACCTCATCCTGAGTACGCCCTTTCCGTTTACGCAATAATTTGATATTCGATTTAATATACATGGCGTTGATATTTACAATTTGATGCGAATATAATCATTTTTTTGATGATTATATAACCATTCGTCACATAATCCCCCGTAGAGACGGATTACATCCGTCTCCCCTACATTTCCACAAACCCACCAGTCAACCTCGTCAGAACGGTATTCGATGAAATAAGATTATAAATAGCCGATAACCTGCTGAGGGCAGAATTCAGATAAATAATTTGAATATCCCTGTAATTAAAGGAATTAATCACACCTGCTTTAAGCTTATCTTCGGCAATACTAAGGTTTAGCTCAGCAGCCTCGATACTTTCATTAGAAACCTCAAGCATCACCTTCCTGGCATTATAGGCATCCAGTTCATTCATCAACAGATTAGTTATACTGTGCTTCATCTGCTCAGTCTCAATATTTACAATTTCCTCACTAATTTTTGCTATTTCCATAGCCCTTTTCCGGTTTCCCCCAGAGTAAATATTATAGCTCAATGATAGATTACCATACGGACTAACTGAATTACTATTAACAAAATCACCTCCATCCCTGAACGAATTGAATTGATTATTCGCTCCGGCTGATAAAGACAAAGAAGGCATAAAATCACCCTTGGCCAATTGGGTCTGTGTTTGTTCCAGCTTTAATTGAATAAACTGATTTTGCAAGGTTTGGTTATTCGACATTGTTTTGTCCAACAGATCTCCCAGGGCATAATCCTGAGGCAAATGCTCAAACCCTTCAGTAAAATTCCATAAAGCAGAAGGCTCCTCCCCCATCAGAAAACTAAGATTCCTTACTGCATTTCTAACTATTACTTCCTGATTTAGAAAATCAGCTTTATCACTCAGAGCATTATTTTTAGACTGCAGCAAAACATAGCTAACAGTACTACCCAGGTCCTTCTGCGTTTGAACATAATTATATCTGTCCTCGGAAAGGCCTAGTAATTTTTGTATCACGGTCAGCCTTTCCTTTTGCAAAAGCACATAGTAATACTGCATAATCACATCTTCCACAGCATTCTCAATAATCACTCCCAAACGCCCCTGCGATAATTCCTCAAGCTGACCCAGCTTATCTTTTGTAAGATTAACTCTGAATCCATCAAAAATGGTCCAATTCAGTCCTAAACCGGCAGTTAGCCGACTAGTAATATTATTCCCATCAGGATCCAAATTACCGGTGTTGTTTGATAATGCAGTAAATCCAACTGTAGGTAAACGACCTGCCGTTCCCCAATTATTTGATATACCCGCCACCTCAGTATCAGCACGGCTAATAATAATACCATAATTATTAGCCAGCGTTTTCTGAATTGCATCAGAAAGGCTGAGATCTAAAACCTGAGCATTCAAGCTTATTCCTAATATCAGAAATAATCCAATAAATCCTGATTTGAAAACTATCTTCCTTCTTTTCATTAGTTCCATTCTAAATCTCAATACTATTTTCTGCCTCTAGATCCCTGGCTTTGTTCTTGCTTAGTTCAATTTTCTTCTTCTGATGTATTATTGCAATCTCAACATCTTCCCTTTCCGGTTTCTTGCCAGTCCATAGATATTTAAGATAAAACTTAAAATCGTTTAGAAGCATAATTATTACCGGAAAGAATATCAGGATAAAAATTGTACCAACTGCAACACCGTAGGCCAGACTTATTGCCATAGGAATGAGGAACTGAGCCTGTACACTTTTCATTGCAATAATAGGCGCAAGTCCGATAGTGGTGGTTAGAGTAGTTAAAAGAATAGGTCTTAACCTGATTTTGCCTGCTTCAACAATAGCATCTTTAACTTTTAATCCCTCCCTGAGTAGTCCATCGTATTTAGTGAGAAAAACAATAGCATCATTGATAATGACCCCCGTAAGAGCCACCATCCCCCATAAACTCATTAGCGACAATGCTTTATCATGTATACCATGCCCCCAAAGAACTCCCAGTAAGGACAGAGGAATCATCAAAATGATAATGATTGATTGGTAAGCACTCTTAAAATGTATCACCAGAATCAGGAAAATAACTATGAAGGCCAGAAGATAAAATTTCATTATCTTATCTGTAGCCTCATTACTATATTTTTGCTGTCCCTGATAAGTGTATCGTATTCCTGAATATAATGCAGTCAGATCAGGCATTATAGTAGTTTCAATCTGATCAATAATTGCAGGCACAGGATCAAAAGGATCTATTAAGTCCGCTTCCACCCTTATCTCACGTGAACCATTGAATCGTTTTATAGAAACCGGACCACGTTCCAGATGATAATCAGCTAGCTCCATCAGAGGAAACTCACCGGTAGCAGTTTTGATTTTCATTTTCTCCATCTGTCCGCGGGTAACGCGGTCGGATTTAGGATATCTCACCCAAACACGCAGTTCATCCCTCCCATCTTGTAAGCGTTGGGCCTGTCCTCCATAAAACCCTTGCCTAACCTGACTGGCTATGATGCTCTCATTCAGGCCTAAGAAATAGGCTTTAGGTTTTAAATCCAGGCGAATTTCCTGTTTCCCAAGAGCAACATTTTCGTTGATATCTTTTAATTGCGGAAGTTCGGTAAGACGACTCATCAGGTACTCCTTAGCCTCCTCTAATTCTTTAAGATTTTTCGACATCACACCGATAGAAATTGGAGAACCCCAGCGGTTTCGTCCACCAACAGTAAATTTTTGGGCAGCTGGGACTGGGCCAATTTTTTGCCTGACCATATTCGCCATATCATATCCGGAAAATGGGAACCCTTCCAGATCGCGAGGAAAAACGCTAATAGAACCAGCATGAGCACCTGATTCCTGTCCCGAAAATGCACTACCCAAACTGCTTCCAACTCTTTCAATAATATCCTCATCCTCACCATATTCCTCCATTAAATCAACATTAACTTCCCATACTGCTGCCTCAAATCTTTTGAGATATTCAATGGTTTGGCTTTCACCATCACCTGGAGTGAAGGCTACGTTGACAGAAAAGAAATCAAAATCAACCATTGGGAAGAAAGTGTTTTTTATATGTCCACCCTTTACCAATCCAATAGATACAAGAACCAAAGCCACAGGTATTCCCATAGCCGCAAAACGCCATTTGATAAGCCAATGTGCAAGATAATGATATACCCTGTCTCTCAACCAAATCATAAATTTGTCGAACATTCCTGAAATCCCTTTGTTCTTTTTAGCAAACCTCTTCCGGTTTAAAACTTTCTCACTTCCCAGGTGTGCCGGGAGAACCAAAAAGGCTTCAAAAAGCGAGAATGCCAGACTTGCAATAACAACCAAAGCCATCTCAAGCATCATCTCCATTCGGGTACCTGCTAGAAAAACTAAAGGCAAAAAAGCTATAATAGTAGTAGCTACCGATGTTACTACAGCGGGCAATACTTCCATTGTTCCATCAATAGCCGCTCGTGCCGGACTCTTGCCTTTTTCAAAATGCAAGTAGATATTTTCGGCAACAACAATACCATCGTCAACAAGAATACCAATAACCAAAATCATCCCGAAAATTGACATCGTATTGATAGTGACACCGGAAAGAAAGGCGTAAATAAACATCGCCAGGAAACTAAATGGGATGCCAAATGAAACCCAAAGAGACAATCTCAAATTCAAAAACAATGAAAGTGAAATAATAACTAAGATTAAACCTATTAAGCCGTTATTGGTAAGCAACTTAAGCCTACTATCCAAAACATCAAGAAAAGCTCTTGATTCAACCAGTCTAGCACCATTTTCCTCTGAATTGAACTTAGCTGCATACTCCCGTGCAAAATCAGTAATAGCCTGAAGATCTTCCTCAGGAAGCTTCTCAACCCTGATGGATACAGATTGCTTTCCATTAACCCACGATTTGTTAGAAGTGTCGGCAAATTTCTTCTTCACATCAGCTACATCACGAATCCTTACATATCCACCATCCTCTTTACCCAATATAATTATCTCCCCAATCTTGTTAGGGTCTGAGCTCCTCGATCGTAATCTGATAAGCAGTTCTTCCTCATCAGATTTTATTTGCCCTCCTGATACATCTTGATTATTCGACTGGATAGCGCGAATGATCTGTTCGAATGTAATATTATATCTCAACAATTGCTCTTCTCTGATTTCCACAGATATTTCCAAAGGAGGGAAACCGGAAATAGAGATCTGGCTCATCACCCCCGAATTATAAAAATCCTCTTCTATTCTCTGTGCATATTGCTTTAGACTCATTAGATCAACCTGAGCCCCCTCTTCAGGCACAACATCCAGGTATATTGCACCGGCCCTGGACCTCTGCTTGGCAACTATTGGGCGTTCAGCAGCTGATGGAAGAGAAGAAACTCCATCTACCGCATTTTTCACCTCAATAAGCACCTCATCAATTTTATACTCTCCCGTCGTTTCAATGCTTATCCTGGCCGAGTTTTCAGAAGAAGTTGAGGTAATCTCTTTGATACCTATCAAGCCTCTCACAGCTTCCTCTAACCTCGAAGTTACTCCTTCCTCCATCTCAACAGGCGAAGCCCCGGGATAAAAAACAGATATGGTGATCATTCTACTCTCAGTCTCCGGAAAAAAAGCCTTCTTCATCGAAACAAAGCTGGCTATACCTGCCAGAACAACAAAAATGATCAGAAGATTTGCATATATAGGATATGCGATAAATTTTTCAATAATTTTTCGCATTTCTCCTACTGCTTATTTGATTTCTTTTTAGATCCTTCAGGTTTCTCATTCCCCTTTTTATCAGAAGAATTATCATCCCCAGACTTGTTCATCTTTTTGGCCCCCTGAGGTGATCCCTGACTAACTGGCTTATCTACTCCAAGAATACTTACCGGTGTGCCCTCCAAAACATTTATAAGTGGCTGAGTGACTAACATTAATGTACTATCAACACCATTGAATATCAATGAATTTTCAGTAGTTTTTATAATGTTGATCTCCTTTTTCAAAAGTCGACCATCCACAACAACAAAAACCTCATTGCTATTGAAAACAGATGTTCGCGGTATTTCCATTGCATCTTCAATAGTTTGGCCGGGAAATTCAGCAAATAGGTATTCTCCAATGAGAACTTGTTGTCCGGGTTTTGGGCTTAGGTTAACAAATATTCCTCTCGACTGAGTATTTTCATCAACCATCTGAGCTTTCCTGATCACCTTTCCTGTCCATTCCAGTCCGGTGCTTTCAGCGCTTACCTTCACCGGATCACCAATATTTACCCAGTCGGCATCAAAACGCTGCATAGGTACTTCCATTTCAATCTGATCCGTTCTAATCGCATGAGCAACCCTTCCACCCATGTTGGTATAACTCCCAACTTCCAGATAAACATCAGTAAGTGTACAGTTGAAAGATGCATAAACCGAATATCTTTTCAGCTGTAGCTCATCTTTCTGGATACCAAAGTAATCAGATTGCACATTCCTGCTAGCCAGAAAAACTTTGAGCTGATTATCTTTGACATCAGGAAATTTTGGTAGATCCTTCTTGAAATCTATAGAAGAGAAAAAATCCATGAAGATCTTTTCATGCTGAGGGTAATCAACCTTTATATCGGGTAATAGATTTGCCAGAGTATTCAGGAATTTACTTTTTTTCGACTGAAGGGCCAATTTAGCCTCATCATTATATATTGAGAATAGTTTCTGTCCTTTTTTGAAGCTTGCACCTTTTTTAAGCAAGACATCTCCTTCTAAAACCTTTCCTGATGCCTCCGCAACAATGTCAACCTCTGATACTGAAGCCATTCTCCCCGGTCCAGAAACCGGTGAATTCACTGATCCGTATTCTACCGGCACAGCCTTTACGAACCTCTGAGCAACCATAGTTGGGCGCATTTTTGGCTCTTCTTTTTGGGAAATAAGGAACTTCATTAAACCATAGGCCAGGCCAACAATGAAGACCAATGCGATCACCATTACTATCCTTCTGTCAATTTTTCTCATCTATATTTTTCTTAAAATAATTATCGTTTAAGAGTAATTTGACAAAATTATGCCAAAAAGGTTTAACAAAGAGATAGGTAATTGGGGAATTTGGGAATAAATTTGTAGGGACGGTGCCTTGTTGAGCTTGCGAAATCCCGATTTATCGGGATGCCCGTAATTGAACAGGTAAAATATTTGCAAATCAATTGCCCCGAATATTGGATCTATATCTTGTAGGAACAGGGCATAATGTCTATTCTGCTTTCATTTCTTGTATTTTATATCCTGATATTGCATTATGCGATGTATCAAACTGATTACTGTCAATTTCAAGATTGAATTTTATATCGTGGTATTTTTGATCAATAAACGACTTTTCTTCAAGACTCCCGCTTAAATAGTTTTCTCCTTTCATTCTTAGCGGGTAGAATGTTTCCTTGTCGATCACATATAAATTTGTTGATATAAGCCCCTCATAATCCTCAAGTTTAATAGCAAACCCGGGCATTGTCATCTTATTCTCCAATCTAACTAAAACCTGAAAACAGCTCTTGTCATTATAAATAGTATCATTTAATCGCTCAAAGAAGTATGAATCAGCATTATCCAACATAAACCTGAACTCATGTTGCATTCCATAAAGGGTATTATGACTCCAAAAATGTTCCTTTCTAAAATCAGGATATTTATTTAAATCATAAACCCTTGCAGCACTATCCAGATTATTTTTCCTGATCAATCTTTCCCCGTCGAAGATATCTTCAAAAGAAACCTTGACTTTATCATCGGCATACATATACCAATGTCCTTTATTACCTACGATAGAATCACTTCTCAGTCTCTCAAAATACATTTCCCGATATCTAAATAAAGTATCAGAAACATTTCGCGCACTACTCCTCCACATATCCTGTTTGTAGTAAATCGTTTCAATAGAGTCAATTGAGCCTATCGTTCCTTGTAATATTTCCATAGCTGTTTCCTTTTTACCACAGGATGTTAGTACAAACAATACGATGAGAAAACAAAACACTCTAATCCGATTCAGACTTGGAAAATTCATTGTTAATTCTTTTTTAGATGGTAGAGACGCATAATTGCGTCTCAAAATGGAACAGGTAAACTATCCGCAAATAGATTGTTCGTCCCCAACACCCCCTATTCAACTATCCATTATCAGTATCAACAACCTGGCTCCTCAGCTTCTTCGTTTTTATCGATCCGTAAATTATAAATCCAATTCCTACCAAAATATAGGGAATGCTAAGAAGTTGGCCCATATTAAATACCATTCCATCTTCAAATCCAACTTGATTTTCTTTCACAAACTCAATAAGAAATCTGGCTACAAAAATGAGGACTAGCACTAATCCAAAAAACTGGCCATTTCTAAAGGTATCCCGTCTTCTTTTATATAGAAAAATCATTAATCCAAATATTAAGAAATAGGAAATTGCCTCGTATAATTGTGCCGGGTGTCTGG
>CAYXQX010000082.1:9046-11041 GCA_964467485.1 uncultured Porphyromonadaceae bacterium
AATGAATCCCCAAGGCATAGTCGTAGGCATCCCGATAATCTCCGAATTCATTAAGTTGCCTAGTCTGATAAATCCACCGGCAAGTGCTGTAACTATTGCAATTAAATCTATTGTATCAATTAATGAATGTTTGGTTTTATGTGAATAGAAAATTAAAGCCATGATAAGTCCTATTCCTCCTCCATGACTTGCCAATCCCTGATAGCCAGTAAGCTTTATTCCACCTCCGGGAGGGAAAGAAACAGGTAGAATCATTTCAAGCGGATGGGAAAAATAATATGACGGCTCATAAAACAAACAGTGTCCTAATCTAGCCCCGGCAATAATTCCAATTAAAGCATAAATGGTCAATTTCTGCAGGTTTTCTTCAGATATGCTTTCTCTTTTAAAAATCCAGGATAAAACATAAGTACTTAGAATCAATCCACTGACAAAAAGTAATCCATAGTATCGTATAGAAATCCCGAACACATTAAATATCTCAGGATTTGGGCCCCAGTGAATATAATTCAATATCATAGCTTAAAATTCCGTCTCAATAAAGTTGGCAAAAAAGTTTGGACTAAAATCATCTAAAAGTAGGATTAAATAGCAAATGACAATTTGAATTAAATTAGTTTTGTGAGTATGGAGACTAACCAAATAAGCCAATCAAAGTGATATACCTAAAGATGAAACATTTACCAATCTTCAGTTTTTTTATCCTGATTTTACTATTGCCATCCTGTGATAAAAATTCAAGTGATTCAGCTAAGTTTATTGCTTTCGATTTAGAAGCTGGGATAAACCATCCTGAAGCATTTGCAATGAGTGACATCGTTTCTTCGATTTCCTATATCCCTCTGGAAACTGAGCAAGAATCACTAATCGGTAAAATCCATATCATTGTAATTGCTGATGATAAATTTCTTTTAAACACTAGGAACAAAGAAATAAAAGTGTTCTCTGAGGAGGGTACATTTTCTCATGATATTGGCAGGATTGGAAAAGGTCCCGGAGAATATTCGGATGCGAGGAATCTTTCTTGGGACAGTGATAGTAAGGAAGTGCTTATATACAACATTGGAAACACAAGTCTGCAATTTTATTCACTCGCTGGTAATTTTAAACGAAACCTCAAGGTTCCGCATAATCCTATGTTTGTTTATCCTCTTCAAAATGGCAAATATATTGGATCACTTCTGTTTGAGACTCAACTGGACTCCCTGTATGGCAAAGTATTTCAATTTGACACAACAGGAACCGTGATAGGATATGGAAAGGCAAAAATGGCTGAACAGCAGGTACCTTCAATAATGGTTAGCCCATCATTCTTTAAAATGGGAACGAAGGATTTGTTTATACCAGGTAGAAGTGATACAGTCTTTCAAATATCAGATGGGAATATTATTCCTCTGGTAAGTTTAGGTCTTGGAAATCTAATGATACCGGATGAGATTTATTATAGTAAAGGTGTATCCTCTGTTGAAAAGGCAAAATACATTTATATTTTGTTGGGATATGAACTCAATGAGAATGAGTTTGCCGTGGAATTTAGAAAGGGCAAGCACTACTACATGGCTATATGCAACATTAAAACCGGCAAGAGTCAGGTGATGAAAATAGATCAATCCGGAATCGTAAATGATATAGATGGTGGCCTACCCCTTGATGGTCTTTACTACTCAACAACCCAGGATGGTTATTTATACAGATATGTAGATCCCATCAATCTTATTACTGACCTTGAGGAAGGAATTCTGAAAGATCCCTCAGCAGAATTGCAAGCTACAATCAATCTCTTAGACCAAGAGGACAACCCTGTGATAATCAAGATGAAGATTAGGGAAAGAGTGCTGAGGTGAGAAAAAAACTGAAGATCACTGTAAAGATGATAATTGAGTTCTTCATGATGATTGTTGATGTTTTGGTTTGGGTTAAAGGTTTTAAATCAATCTCGTCAATTTTCTAGATCAAGATGTTAGAATGATTAATTTTAAAGATTAAAATAAATTG
>CAYXQX010000083.1:0-6919 GCA_964467485.1 uncultured Porphyromonadaceae bacterium
TGCACCGTTTGGTCCTAGAAGCCCAAAAATACTGTTCTCGGGTACGCCTATTGTAACATCATCCAATGCAAGGTGATTGGAGAATTTCTTTACAACATTATTCGCATTGAAAAAATCCATTAAGATTGAAAGTTTAATATGTATAAGGTTACTCGAAAATATCTCTCATTCGTTTGAAAAAGCTTTTGTCGGCTTGACTGGGGGCCGGTCGGAAGTTTTCTGCGTCCTTTAAGCTTTCTACGAGCTTCTTCTCGTCGCGACTCAAACCCTTGGGTACCCATACGTTGATCTTTACTAGTATATCACCTCTGCCATAACCATTTACTTCGGGTATTCCCTTACCTTTTAGCCTAAGAATTTTACCGGGTTGAGTTCCTGCATCTATTCTTACTTTAACTCTACCATCCACAGTTGGTATCTCCACAGGAGTTCCTAGAGATGCATCCGGGAATGATATAAATAAGTTGTAAAGCAAATCGCTGCCATCTCTCACAAGATCAGGATGCTCTATCTCCTCAATCGCAACAAGTAAGTCTCCATTTATTCCGCCTCTGCGGGCTGCGTTCCCCTTTCCGCTTACAGAAAGCTGCATCCCATCAACCACACCGGCAGGTATGTTAAGTGGAATAATTTCCTCACCCTTCACAATACCCTCGCCATAGCATGAATTACATTTTTGTGTAATGATTTTGCCTTCTCCCCCGCAACTGGGACAAACACCAGATGTTTGCATCTGTCCTAAAAATGTATTGCTGATTCTTGTTACCTGACCGGAGCCTTTGCATGTAGAACAGGTGGAATAAGATGAGCCATGAGCTGCTCCTGATCCGGAACACTCGTCACAGGCAACATATTTCTTTACCTTGATCTTTTTCTCGGTGCCTTTAACTATTTCTTCCAGAGTGAGCTTAACCTTCACCCTTAAATTGGACCCCCGGTTAACTCGCTGGCCCCTGCCTGAACGGCCGGATCTGCCACCAAACCCTCCAAATCCAAAATCACCGAAAATGTCGCCGAAATGAGAGAAAATATCTTCCATGTTCATTCCTCCACCACCAAATCCACCAGCACCAGCACCACCAAGACCTGCATGACCGTACTGGTCATACCTGGCTTTTTTATCAGGATTAGATAATATCTCATAGGCCTCAGCAGCTTCCTTGAAGTTCTCTTCAGCCTGCTTGTCCCCAGGGTTTTTGTCGGGATGATATTTTATCGCCTGTTTGCGATAGGCTTTTTTTATCTCCTCCGCAGTAGCCGTTTTTGATACCTCTAATATTTCGTAAAAATCTCTTTTCGCCATAATCAGTTTTTTTGCCTTATAGGTAGATTATTCTCCAATAACCACTTTTGCGAATCTTACTACCTTGTCGTGAAGAAAATATCCTCTTTCAATTACATCAACAACCTTCCCCTTAAGCTCTGGTTTCGGAGCTGGGATTTTAGTTATCGCTTCATGAAGATCAGTGTCGAAATCTGCATTAACAGCTTCTACTTCCTTTACACCATTTTGAGTGAGAAATTCCTGGAATTTCCCGTATATCAATTCTAATCCTTCCTTCAGTGCATCGCTGTCTTTGGTATCACGAATGGAGATCATAGCTCTCTCAAGGTTATCTATCATTGGTAATAACTTTAGGATGACCTGCTCACCTCCCATTTTTGTCAGTTCCATCTTTTCTTTCAGAGTCCTTTTTCGGTAGTTGTCAAACTCTGCAGTTAGCCTCAGGTATCTGTCTTGCATTTCAGCCAACTGAAGCATGGCCTCATCTAATTTTTTTCTTGTTTTGGCTAGGTTGGACACGCTGGGTTTCTTCTTGGTGTTACCGACTTTGCCCTTTTCAGAACTGGCTTTTTTATTATCCTGACTGTTATCAACGATAACTTCTTTCTCCGGTTGGTTTTCCATTTCCTCCTCTTTGATATTATTAGGCTTTTTTTGTTTTGCTGTCATGTTTGTTAAGTTATTTTTCGTCACAAAAATATTCCTACCTGCAACAACAAATTATTTGCCAATTAATACTGGCAGACAATTTGGCATAATAAATGATTAAATACGTGATATTTTGGCTCCAATGGCGTTAAGGCGGGTGTCGATGTGTTGGTAACCTCTGTCGATCTGTTCAATATTATGGATTGTACTGATCCCTTCAGCACTCATTGCGGCAATAAGAAGAGCTACACCTGCTCTAATATCCGGGGAGGACATTGTGGTTGACCTAAAAGAATATTTTCTGTCGAGACCAATTACTGTGGCTCTGTGTGGATCACATAAAATAATCTGTGCCCCCATATCAATAAGCTTATCCACAAAGAATAAGCGGCTTTCAAACATCTTTTGGTGGATGAGAACAGAACCTGCAGCTTGAGTGGCCACAACAAGAAACACTGAGAGTAAATCTGGAGTGAGACCAGGCCAGGGTGCATCGGAAATACTCATTATTGAACCATCCATAAAGGTTTCAATCTTATAGTGATCATGAGCCGGAACATGTATACAACCCTCTTTTGCTTCGAGATGTATACCCAATCTTTCAAAGGCCTTGGGGATTATGCCAAGATCATTAATGTATGCCGGACTTATAGTCACTTCTGAACCGGTCATGGCTGCCAGTCCAATAAAACTGCCAATCTCAATCATATCTGGCATAATGGTGTGGCTTGTGCCTCCCAATTCTGATACTCCATGAATAATTAAAAGGTTTGATCCAATCCCCTCAATTCTGGCTCCCATTCTGATCAGCATCTTACATAACTGCTGTACGTATGGCTCACAAGCTGCATTGTATATGGTAGTTTTTCCTGGAGTCAATACGGCCAGCATCAGGAGATTAGCCGTTCCTGTAACTGATGCTTCTTCCAGGAGCATGTCAGCTCCTTTCATCTTACCGGCTTTCAAATGAAAGCTTGATGATGCAGCCATGTAGGTGACTTCAACACCTAGCTTGTGAAAACCAATAAAATGGGTGTCAAGCCTCCTCCTCCCAATTTTATCTCCTCCCGGCTGTGGCATGATGGCATAGCCCAGCCTGGCAATCAAAGGACCCATTATCATAACAGATCCCCTTAAGCGTGTTGCCATCTCTCTGAATTCCGTCCCTTCAAGCAGATCAGTATCAAGATTGTTGGCTTTGAAACTCCAACTCCCTGTCCCGAGCTCTTCCACTTCAACCCCGATTACTTTCAGTAGCTTGATTAGGTTGCCAACATCAATTATTTGTGGGATGTTGTGAATGATAACTTTCTCACGGGTGAGCAGTACTGCCGAGATTATTTGCAAGGCCTCATTCTTGGCTCCCTGTGGAACCAATTCGCCTGATAGCTTTCTGCCTCCTTCAATTTTGAAAGTAGCCATTGCTTGAATTACCTTCCTCCTTTTTTGGAGTGATATGATTTTTTCTGAGTTTTTTTCTGTGGCCGGGGTTCTTTATACTCAATCAAACTAACTCCCTCTTTAACCTTGAGTTGGCCATTCGAAAGCTCTTTGAGAGCCTTGAAGATTACCTCATCAGGAACACCATCCTTATTCCAGGTGATGTGAGACAGCTTCATGTGATTGGCAATAAACCTTACATAATCATTCTTGTCGTCTTCGTTCTCAATCTTAAGAGCTTTCTCAATCAGACCTTCAACAATTTTGCCATAGTGCTTATATCGTATTACTCCTGATGGGTATGGCAGCGGATCTGGCTTTTTTTCAAATTCTTCACGCTCAGGAGCCTCGAAAGGAGAATCTATATCAAGATTAAAATCAGAAATAAAGTGCAAGTGGTCCCAAAGCTTATGTTTGAAATCCCGGTTTTCCCTTAAGTGGGGGTTGAGATTTCCCATAACGCTAATGATAGTATTGGCAGCCAAGTTCCTGCCTTCCTTGTCCTTTATAGTAATGGCATGATCAATCATTTTCTGAATGTTTCTGCCATATTCAGGTAGTATCAACTTTTCTCTTTGTGTGTTATAATCCATAAGTGAAATATGTTTATGGTACCAGGGTAGGGCTTTGGTGCCTGTAAATAAGCGAAAGACTAAAATGGTATCCGCTGCAAATATACTGGTTTTCCATTAAACTTTAGTGTTTCAGTATCTTGAGCCTGGCAAATTTTAATAACAATTGCTTCTGCCCTGATGTTTTGAAAAATACAACGGCTTTCCGGTTTTGTTCATCTCCCTCAATCTGAAGGACCTTACCAACCCCAAATCTGGCATGCTCAACTGTCATGCCCGACTGAATACCAGAGGGATCATCAGCTTTAAACTCTGCTGATGGTTTTGGTGCAGCCTGCTTCCTGCCAGCACTCCTGAGTCGGGTAAGGTTTACTTTAGGGGGCTTAAATGCAGGGGTGCTTAATTGAGGTGTTGCAGGTTTTGAACTGTGTTTTGACCTGGAACTATATTCAGCTCTTGAGTTAAATCCGGTGTTGGAATCGAAAGATGGTTCCGGTTTCTTAATCTCATCAAGGTATTTAGAATCAATTTCCCGAATAAACCTGCTCCTTCTGGAGCTGACCAAATTTCCCCATTTATAGCGTGTTTCTGCGTAACTAATGAAAACCTGTGTCATTGCCCGTGTTATCGCAACATAGAAAAGCCTCCGCTCTTCCTCAAGTTCTTTGGCTGATGAAACTGAAGACTGGTTAGGGAACAATTCTTCCTCTAATCCTGCTACGAAAACATATGGGAATTCAAGCCCTTTTGAAGCATGAATGGTCATTAAGCTTACCCTATTCCTGTCCTGCTTGTCCTCTGTATCCTGGTCGGTAAGCAAAACAATATTCTCAATGTAATCTGTCAATGTTACCTGTGCAGCGGATTCTTCCTTCCTCAGCTCAATGAACTCCCTGATGCTGTTAAGTAATTCCTGAATATTCTCAGCTTTACTAAGATTTTCAGGAGTACGCTCGTAACTAAATTCCTGAATTATTCCTGATTTGTTAAGGATATCCAAAGCCAAGTCATAAGCATCTTCATGTTCTTGTCTTTTATGAAAACTGTCAATAGAATCCCTGAAAGTTTTCAATTTTAATGCTGTCCCTTTGTTGAAAGATGGAACAAATTTTTTCGGATCCTGCAAAATTTCCCATAATGAACTCCCATTGGAAAATGCAGCCTGGGATAATTTATCAATGCTTGTTTTGCCAATTCCCCTCATTGGAAAATTTATTACTCTCCTGATGGACTCATCATCATTAAGATTTATGCTGAGCCTGAAATATGCCAGAGAATCTTTGATTTCCTTTCGTTGATAAAAAGAAATACTGCCATAAACCCTGTAGGGGATATTCTGCTTACGGCATGCCTCCTCCAAAATTCTGGATTGTGCATTGGTTCGGTACAAAACGGCAAAGTCGCTGAACTTTGCCCTGCGCTGTAAGTGTGTGTCGAAAATTTTCCCAGATATAATGAATCCCTCTTCTCTGTCAGTTTTAGCTTCAATGATTTTAATTTTGTCACCTTCTTCCTTATCAGACCATACCTTCTTGGGGATGCGGCCTTGATTGTTGGCTATGAGGCTATTGGCGGCTTCAACAATGTTTTGGGTAGAGCGGTAATTCTGCTCCAGCTTGAAAAGCTTATAATCAGGATAATCATTTCTGAAATTTAAAATGTTCTCTATTTTAGCCCCCCTAAAAGAATAAATTGACTGAGAATCATCCCCGACAACACAAATATTCTTATTCAAAGAAGCCAGCTTCTTAATTATTAAGTACTGGGCGTAATTTGTATCCTGATACTCATCAACCAAAACATATTCAAAAATGTTGAGATATTTTTTTAGAATTTCCGGATGATCTCTGAATAGAACATTGGTATTGATGAGTAGATCATCGAAATCCATGACGCCGGAATTTTTGCATCTCTGGGTGTACTGCCTGTAAATTTGACCTATTTCCTCCTTTTTTGCCGACTTATCCTGGAGTTGTATTTCATTCGATCCAACATATTGCTCGGCTGTTAGCAGGTTGTTTTTAGCCGATGAAATTCTTCTGCATACATCGGCAGGCTTATATGCCTGATCATCCAGTTTTAAGTCTTTTATGATGGTTTTAACCATGCTTCGGGAATCATCAGTGTCATAAATTGTGAAGTTTCGGGGATACCCCAGAGCTTCAGCTTCCCGTCGGAGTATTCGTGCAAAAATAGAATGAAAGGTACCCATCCAAAGTTCTCTGGCTACACTTTCTCCGGTAAGCTTGGTGATTCTTGCCTTCATCTCCTTGGCTGCCTTATTTGTGAAGGTAAGAGCCAGAACCCGATAAGCAGAAATTCCTTGCGATAATAAATGGGCAATACGATATGTTAAAACACGAGTTTTTCCTGATCCGGCACCGGCAATAATTAGGCTGGGACCCAGAGTCGAGGTTACAGCTTCCCGCTGAATTGGATTGAGGTCGTTAAGAAAATCAGTCAATTTATAGTCTCCTGCAAAATCAAATTAAAATATTTACGTTATTTTCAAAACCCGCTTTAGCGGGTGACAAAATTAATAATCTGAAGGGGAATGCCACAGTGATAAGCATATTCCTCGATTATTTAGTAATATTGTATCCTGAAAGTTTTGTACAAAAGCAGCTTAGGTGAATGAAACGAATTAGCTTAAAATATGGTGTACTTCTGGCTTCATTAATGATATCCTTCTTTTTGCAGGGTAAAGTTAAAGCTCAGGAAGGTGATTATACAGTGAGTGTTAAACAACCCACTTCAGACACAATTTATCGGTGTCCTGGAGAAAATACAATCTTCATCGGTGAGGGACATAATCCCAATGACATGCCTTTTGATTACAATCAGGTAACTTTCACCTGGGAGTTTGGAGATGGAGGGGAGACTGAAATTGGGTCGACTGTAACGCATGCATATGAGGATGGAGGTCACTATGTTGTTAAACTGCTTGTGAAAACCCTGGGTGGGTATCCGGCAG
>CAYXQX010000083.1:6929-11022 GCA_964467485.1 uncultured Porphyromonadaceae bacterium
ACCACTATTCTCCGGAACACGATCTGATCAATCATCATTATGCTCCGGTGAGGAAATTACTTTAACTGGTTTTGTGTCTGCTAATCCCTGGCTTGGCGACGACTATCCATTTGAAAATACCTATGACCAGGCTGGCTATGCTTGGTCAGGTGCAATGATCACGTCGGATAGAAATGGGGTGGCCAGGTCACAACCGCCTCTGGATGAAGGGCACCAGAAGTATATTTTCAGAGTAGAGGATGATTTTGGATGCTTCCATGACACAACCCTACTGATATACGGTCTGTACGCAGAGTATTCTTTTGATCCTCTTGGAGGTGAAGCTCCTTTGGAGGTTAAGTTTTCACCTAAAGATGCTGATAATGGAGGTTTTTCCTCTGAGATTTCATATCTGTGGGAAGCTTATGAGAGAACTGATGAAACGAATATTTTTAGCTCTACAGAGGATTTGTTTACTTTTGAAAGACCAGGCGAATATATAACTTGGATGACTGCCAGCTATGACCAATGCACATTCCGGTTTGATGTCACTGATAATTTAGTTAGGGTTGACTCATCACTTCTGGAGATCCCGAATGTTTTTACTCCAAATGAAGATGGCCTTAACGATTTCTTTCAGGTAAAATCTTTGTCACTAAAAAGTTTCAGTGGTAAGGTTTTTAACCGTTGGGGTAAGGTGGTGTATGAATGGTCTGATTGGAAAAGTGAAGATGCTGGCTGGAATGGTAGGAACCAAGGCACCGGAGCTGAAGCACCTTCGGGTACATATTACTACATTATAGAAGCTTCCGGTTGGGATTGGGACTATGCTACAGAGGATTACAAGTTCTATACCGACAAAAAGGTGGATAAAGAAAATCGATTATACACAGGGTTTGTAACCCTGCTTAGATAAAAAAAAGGGCCTCGATTGAGGCCCTTTTTTTTATCTAATAATAAATAATTCTTCTAGTCTTCGTCTTGCTCAGCATCATAGGCAGCCTGTAGTTTTTCCTGCACATCTGACGGCATTAGTGAGTACTCAAGAAATGTCATATTGTAATTTGCACGTCCATTAGTCAGTGAGCTCAATGAAGTGGAGTACTTATCCATCTCTGATAATGGTACTTTAGCTTTTAGCACTTCGTAACGACCTTCAGAGCTCATTCCGAGAATCATAGCACGGCGTCCTTGCAGATCACTCATTACATCACCCATTCTGTCTGATGGAACCATAACCTCACCCTGGTAAATTGGCTCCATAATTTTTGGACCAGCTTTTCTAAATGCCTCAGAGAATGCTTTGGCACCGGCTAGTTTAAATGATATTTCATTTGAGTCTACAGGGTGCATCTTGCCATCATATACATAAACCCTGATGTCCCTTGCATAAGATCCTGTTAATGGGCCGTTTTCAAGTTTTTCCATTAAGCCTTTGAGAATCGCCGGAAGGAAACGTGCATCTATAGCACCACCCACAATGCAGTTATTGAAGATTAACTTTCCACCCCAAGGTAGTTTGATTTCTTCCGTACCCCTGATTGAAAGAACCATATCTTTTCCTTCAACCTTAAAGTTTTTCCTTTCAGGTGCATCATCGTCATGAGGCTCAATGATAAGATGAACCTCACCAAATTGGCCAGAACCCCCTGATTGTTTCTTATGTCTGAAATATGCACTCGCAACCTTCGTGATCGTTTCTCTGTAAGGTATCTTTGGTGATACATACTCAGTTGTAATCTTGTACATGTTTTCAAGTAACCATTTTGCAGTGTTAAGGTGATATTCACCTTGCCCACTCAAAATAATTTGCTTGAGTTCCTTCGAATACTCGATAAGCAATGACGGGTCTTCCTGGTGTAGGCGTGTTAACATTTCACCAAGCTTCTCATCATCGGCCTCGTCAACAGCTTTAATGGCTGCACGATATTTTGGATTAGGTAGTTCTATCGGAACGATAGGACTATCCATCTCTTTGTCGGCAAGCGTATTGAATGTCTTCGTGTCTTTTAGTTTGACCGTTGCTCCTATATCGCCAGCATTCATGCAGGATACTTTCGTGCGGTTTTTCCCAGCTACTGCATAAATCTGAGATATTCTCTCTTTTGTGCGGGTATTGTGATTAATAAGGTCAATACCTTCAGTTAATTTGCCGCTGATAACCCTGAAATAGCATATCTCACCAAGATGCTGCTCAGTAAAGGTTTTGAAAATATAAACAACTGGTTTCCCGTTTGGATCACATTTGATCTCAGAACCATCTTCAGTTTTGAAAGCAGGTGCTTCATCAGGTTTAGGAGCATTCTTGATAACAAATTCTATAAGTCTTCTTGTTCCCTGTACGCATTTAGCTGATGTGCAGAAAATTGGAAAAATACCCCTTGAAGCGAGGCCTTTCTTTAAACCCACTCGAAGTTGGTCTACAGTTAGTGTGTCATTTTCGAAAAACACTTCCATAAGTTCTTCGTCGGCTTCTGCAGCAATTTCTATCAGATCTGAATAGTATCCTTCTGTTTTCTCAATTTCTGAATCAGGAAGAGGCATTTCCACAGGCATACCACCATCTTTTGGCAACTTAATGGCAACTTTCTTGATAACATCAACCACAGTATCAAATCCCGCACCTTCATTTAGTGGATACTGGGCAACAACTGCTTTATTTCCAAAGGCTTCCTTCGCTGATTCAACTACCTTGTCGAAATTGGATTTCTCGTGGTCAATCTGATTTGCTACCAGAATTACTGGCTTACCGTATTTTTCAGTATGCCTCATCAGGGTTTCTGTTCCAACCTCAACTCCATTCTGAGCATTTATCAGCATTAGAGTGCAATCAACAGCGCTAAGTGCGGCAATGGTTGATCCGGTGAAATCATCTGCTCCCGGAGTGTCAATGAAGTTTATTTTGTGATTATCATATTCTGCATATAGAGGATTGGCATAAACAGAACTGCCTCTCTCATGCTCGATCTCATGATTGTCTGATACGGTGTTTTTGCTGTCAATATCACCTCTTCTGGTGATCACGCCGCCTTCGAATAATAAGGCCTCCGACAAAGTTGATTTTCCAGAACCTGCATTACCTATTATTGCTAGGTTTCTGATTTCACTGGTTTGATAAACTTTCATTTTGTTAAAATATTAATACTGGATATTGTTCGAAAAATTGAAATAGCGATTGAAATTTAGTGGGCAAAGCTAACATTTTTTTTGAAACAACAATGAGGAATTAAGACAAAGGAAAGTAAAAAACAGACCCCGCTATTATTGAACTTTCTTTTTGATATAAAGTCTGACAGTCAGTAGTATAATGATGACTGTAACAATGCCAAATCCAAGTATAAAAAGCCTTTTATTTCCTCTTGTTTCTTTGATGATAATTTTATCAGAATAGCCTGTTAACTGAAAGCTTGCCCAATAGCTTGGGTTGGCATTTACCTTACCTGCTGTTTCAATATAAGAGCATTTGGCTTGTTGAAGGGATTTTGTAAGTGATAACCCATCTTTGATACCTTTATAAAAATTATCCATTACGATAACAGAAACTGCATCATCAACAGGCCATTGGCTCATGATCAAAGATGACGCTCCTGCAAAATGGAAGGCCCTGGCTAGGCTAAGTACTCCTTCGCCTGGTTGAAAAGTGCCTGCTCCGGTGTTGCACGAGGAGAGGACAATTAGCGGTGACTCAACCTGCATGCTGAGAAGTTCAAATAAATGAAATTTATGATCTTCTTTCTTCGTTCTCGGGTAGAATAGAATATGGTTTTGAAGAGGTGTTGAGTCAGCCTGTAAACCATGAGTGGCGACATGTATTATTCTTGGCTTGTTTAGAACATGTCTGAAATTTTTCTCCGTAGCGTTTTTAGATTCGTAAAGCTTGGCTGGTAAATGTTTTTTTATCGCTCTTATTTCTTCCCTGCTACCAGAAAGCTTGCCCAAGCTGATGTTTCCATCATCATAATCATCTTTTTCAAATGGTGCAAATGCTGATACTCCGGCAATTGATATTGGGCTGTCATTATTGTTCATCACAAACTGCTGAATAGAATGATAATAGGATACAGGATTTTTCTTTATCAGGTATGGCAGTTTGGAATAATCAGGGGCGCTGTCA
>CAYXQX010000084.1:0-11008 GCA_964467485.1 uncultured Porphyromonadaceae bacterium
AAAAAGCTTCTATTTCTTCTGCTTGCGATTGCGATCGGCGGAACAACTCTCCATGCTCAACGCTCAATAATTAACCCAAAAACTGATAAAGAGCTACTCAAAGAATGGCAGAATCTCAAATACGGAATGTTCATCCATTATATGGTGTGTCACAGTCCGGAAACCGGGGATTCCTGGTCGATCGGAAGTACTCCTAAGTCAGTAGCTGATTCTATTTCATTATCATGGAACCCAATTAATTTCAACCCTAAAGCCATGGTAGATGCTGCTGTAAAAGCCGGTTGTAAGTACATGGTTGTTGTTTCGAAGCACCATGATGGTTTTGCCATTTGGGACAGTGAATACTCTCACTGGGATTTGGAAAGATTATCCTTCAAAAGAGATATTCTCAAGGAGCTTGGCGACGAATGCCGCAAACAAGGCCTTATGTATGGAATCTATTTTTCTATAGCTGACATCGATTATATGGGCTGGCCCAGGATGTTCGCTGATTATGAGGATAGTGATGAGCCAAAGACGGGACGAGAAGACTTCATGCGCTATACCAAGGGTCAGGTAAAAGAACTTATTACCAGATATGATCCTGATATTCTATGGTGGGATGGTTTCTGGCAACCACCGGTATGGACAAAAACTGAAGGTGAAGAGCTGTACCGCTACATGAAATCATTGAAGAGCGATATCATATGTCCCCGACTGGCACTGTCAGAAAATTCCAGAGCCACTGAGGCCTTTATGTCCAATGGAGCAGATGGTGATTATTTCACTGTTGAAGGTCACAACCTTGTAGATCCTCCTTTCCCTTAGGAATGTGCATCAGCAATCACCTACCCTCATTACGCTTACGAACCTGATGCTGATCCTATTTCGAAAGAAAAACTAATTCATTTCTTTAATAATACTCTCTGTGGCAATGGAAATCTACTGATGAATATCGGGCCAAAACCAGATGGTGAGTTACCAGCAAATCATCTGGATCGCTTTTACGACCTGGCCGATTGGATCACTCCCAATGAAGAAGCTGTTTATGGGACCGAAGGAGGCCCTTTCAAACAAGGCGATTGGGGTGGAAGCACCTATAAAGGTAAAAATCTTTATATCCACATAAGAGAGAAAGCAGAAACCCTGGAATTCAACTCACTATTTGATAATAAAGTGCTGTCGGCAAAAGATTTAAAAACTGGAAAGTCAATTAATTTCGACATTGATGGTAACAAGGTGACTCTTCACTTGCCGGATTATTCTAATAGGATCCTTCCGGTGATAGCCTTGGAAATGACTAATGAGATTGAATTTACCCGCTGGTTACCTTTGATTAAAAACAGAGCTATCACTGGATTACCACAATTGGGAACCGAAATATGGATTGAACCAGGAATGTCAAAAGAGGAGATTTTCAACCTTGCCAAAATCACTGCAGGGGCCGGATTTAAGGATGTTAGATTATTCCTGATGTGGACACACATGGAGCCAAAGTTGGATAAATGGACATTCGATGTATATGACTGGACCTTTGAGGCCTGCGAAAAATACAAACTGAAAATCCAAGCAACTTTAAATGCCAATCATCCTACATGGTTCTATGGAGAGGAATATTATGGGTCGATCCATACCCATGGTCTTCTGAAATCGGAAGAGATGAAAGTTCCTGCAGCGAAATACATTCAAAAGGTAGTTGAACGTTATAAGGATAGTCCGGCTCTCGATTACTGGTGGATCATGAATGAACCTTACCCGATAGATAGTGAAGATGAGTCGAAGTTAGCCGGTTTCAGAGCAGCCATGAGTCAGAAGTACAAGACAATTCATTCTATGAACAAGATGTGGCTCACCGGCTACAAATCATTTAACGACATAAAGAATGTTAGTCGGGTTATCAATGCTGAATGGGCAGCTGCTGTACCTTACTATGATTGGAAAGAGTACTGCAATAAGCACCTGACTGATTTTCAACGCTGGGTAAGAGACGAAGTAGTGAAGTACGATTCTAAACATCCATTCACAACAAACCCTGGTGCATATCTTTCATTGTATCATCGGCAGGATGCCTCGGAATGGCAGGATTTTATTGATGCTTTCGGTTTATCAATACACCCAACCTGGCATTTTGAAATGTTTAGTCAGAATCAATATTCCATGGCTATTGCAGCCAGCTGCGAACTGGGTAGGAGCATCGCCGATTACAACCCCATATGGGTATCAGAATTATCCATCGGTAATAGCATGTACGCTCTTTGTCCCAGTGCCAACGAAGTAGCACAATGGACCTGGGTGGGTCTGGCGCAAGGAGCTCAAAAAACTATTTACTGGTGTCTGAATCCTCGTCCGGTAGGAAATGAATCGGGAGAATGGGCAATGCTGGATTTCCAGAACAAACCTACTCCTCGAATGGAGTCGGCTGTTGATATTGCTAAGGTGATTGAAGATGAAGCTGAATTCCTCACTGATGCCAAGCCTCTTGAAAGTGAAATCATAATCATGCTGAGTCAGAAAAGTGTCATGAGCTTTAGCCGCAAAGGATATGGAAACATTCATAATGAGGCAGCTATGGCTTGCTATCAGGCTTTATCCGAAAGGGGAATTGCTGTAAAATTTGAACAAGCGCATGATTTTGACTGGGAGAATACTATTGGGAAAGCCGTCATAATGCCTGAGGTTTATACCATTCCAAACAAGCTGATTAACCCTATAAAATCCTTCCTGAAGAATGGCAACAAAATGATTGTGCTGGGAGCCTTTGGTTATTTCAATCAATTCGAAGATTGCATGTACATTGACTTCCCATTCAAAGAAGAATTCGGGGCAGAGCCTCAGGATGTACAATCGCTAACAAATCATTTCAAAATTGCTGCACCATCAGGTGAAGAACAATTTCCTGTTTACAAGATTTTGGGTAGCATTAAGCCCAATAAAGCCAAAACGATCATGAAAGATGGCGAACTGGTAACAGGTATTCGCAACCGTTTTGAAAAGAGTGAAATAGTATGGATACATGCTGGTGTTGGAGCAGGTGCGTGGAAGTATGGGAATTCTGTTCTATCTGAATTCCTGGCTGATGAGCTTGAAGATTTTAGCAAAACACAAGCTTTCCATTTTGCCGGCCAAACAGATCATGTTGCTATGCAGACTATGATGAAAGGTGATCAGGTAATGACTGTAATTACCAATGGTTTGGACAAAGTGAATACAGTAACAATTGAATCAGAGACAAATAAAAAGGCTGAAATTGTTTATTGCACTGAATCAGGTCGCAAAGAGGTGAAACTTGGACAGGAGATTGAGCTTTCTCCACGTGAATGTTTGGTACTGATGTGGGAATAAAATAAAACCTATTTCTTATTATTCTGAGTCTATGTATCTGGTTCAGCGAAAGTGCAACTGCTCAAAACACTGATTTCAAACAGCTACAGCCTCCAATAATTTTTAAAGGCGATTACAAATTTGCCTTCCGGCAATCCTGCGTTCGGAAAATAATTGATGTTTTTCCACGGCTCTTCACATGAAGGGGCACTACCAGACTATCTAAAATCAAACCAAAACTTCCCAGTCAATCTCTTTTGGTACGGCCACCAGGAATCTAATACATTAAGTTGTCCCTGTGGACCGGTATTTTCAGGTGTAGTAAATTTAGTTCCTATTGGAGATATAGCATGCATTAATGATATATCCCCAGCAGGAAAGGCTGTGTTTTTTAGTATTGCATAATCTGATAAATTTGGTGTAAACAACCTCAAGAAAACTCCATCAGTCTCACTAATAATTTTAAATGAGCCTTCAGTAGTCTGAATTTCTGCCCAATATAAATTTGAATGATATCCTTTAAATTCAGGATATATCCAGGTCTCACCGGGAATATTGGAATTGTATTCTTTTTCCCAAACACCCATCTTAGCGCCACGCATTCTGTTTTTCCACACCCTATATGGACCATTCCCCATCCAACGTACTGACTTCACCTTTTCCTCAGGATAATCCCAATTCATCCCAATAAAAGGAAACTCACCATTTACATTAAAATTATATTCCAAGTTAAGTAATCCGCCCGGTATCATTTCCCATATAAGGTTCTTGAGTCCTTTTGAAAACGTCATGCTAACAGTGTGTTTTTCCTTATTGAAAACTATCTCTTTCAAATCGGTCTCAACCGTAGCAACAGGACCATTGATAAAAGACAGGTTTCTACCATCACGTTTGACTGATAAAATAGTACCCTCTGTTTTTGAGAAACGAACTTCAACTCCAGATGATTTCAGTATATAAGCTTGTTCTGTCTCAACAGCTTCAACAAGTTCATTTGTACTAGGCTGAACTAATTTCTGTGCATATATTGATGCTTGCTTTACAGGAAAAGTTCTTGAATGAATAGCATTACCGGATTTATCATTCACAGTTACTCGTAACATGTCGGTTTTTCCAATTCCCTCTCTATTGATTTGCACAAAACCAGAGCATCCTGGATCTAAATCCGGCCCCATGCTATTTTGAGAAAAGAATACATGTTCTTTTCCTGATGTAGTATCGAAATTAATATATTCCCACTTCAGTTCGACCTCTTGCAAGTTGGTGTAGATGTATCTGTTTTCTATTTTAAGCCTTCCATCACTTAAAGGAGAAATATAGGTGTTTTGAAAGATAACAGGCGACCACAATTCTTTAATCGTATAAAAACTCCCTTCCTTTTCACGATAGGGTCCAACTATCCCATCAGGAGCATTAAGGCCGTAACAATCAAGCTTTCCATCCAGATCAGTGCGTACAACTCCTTCATCACTGAATACCCATAGAAAACCACCTGCAAAGTTCGGATAGCTCAAATATTGATTCCAATAATCTTCCAATCCGGCACCGTGCCCACCATCGTACAATCCATGAAGAAATTCTGTTGGGAAAAAAATATCGCTTGAATGTATAAAACTGTTTACACCAAAATTGTAGTTTTTATAATGCTGGGTATCCATTCCATTAAGCAGGGCCATTGGATGAATAACTTTGCGTTTTTGGGGATCATATTTCGCGAACTCATCATCCAACTTAGTGTTCCATCCTCCTTCATTCCCATTATCCCACAAAATTATACAGGGATGATTGACATCACGTTCCACCATCTCCTTCACAAGCTTCTTGCCCACCTCTGTATCATAACTCGCCTGCCACCCGGCCAACTCATCCAAAACAAACAAACCAAGAGAGTCACAAACATGTAAAAAGTGCTTATCCGGTGGATAATGGGACATGCGCACTGCATTCATATTCATTTCCTTCATCAACTTCACATCCTCAATGCTCAAACTTTTAGATGTTGTACGACCTGAGGATGGCCAGAAACTATGTCTGTTCACTCCCTTCATGATGATCTTTTGATTATTTACATAAATACCATCATACGCCCTAATCTCGATAGTTCTGAATCCAAAGGATTCAATCTGTTCATGCAGCACTCCTTCATCTCCAACCAGTTGATATTGTGCCTGATACATTTCCGGAGATTCCGGATTCCAGCTATTAATATCAGGAAATTTACCAGCCAGTTTAATGATTTTTTTATCTTCAATTACTGTGCTTATCGTCTCCCCAATTTGAATACCATCCTTCAATATATGAACTTTTAGTAAGGCATCCTTTGCCAATTTGTTGAGCCTGACAACAGAGTTAAATGCCCCATTCATTTGTGCATCTATGGCGACATGTTCGATATGCTTTGGAGGTAATATTTGCAGATAAACAGGTCGGAATATCCCACCAAATATCCAATAATCGGCTATCCGTTCAGCCTCATTAACAGATTTATTTAAAGAAGTCTTATTAACGGTTACCTCCAGTGTGTTTTCTTTTCCTAATCGGACAAACTTTGTTACATCATAACTAAAACGGTAAAAAGCTCCTTGATGAGGGTTTCCAACAATTTTCCCATTTATTTTGACATGTGCATCCGTCATCACCCCTTCAAAAACCAGTTTAATTACTTTTCCTCTGTGTTTTGCGGGGATCGTAAAATTTGTCTTATACATCCCATACTCGTGTCCTTTATTCTTTTCCTGACCATACTGGTAGAATCCATATCCCTCTAATTCCCAGCAAGAAGGCACATTAATCTTTCCCCACTTCTGGCTATTCATTCCTTCGGAACAAAAAAAGTCCCATTCAAGGGTATTATCATTTCCGGTTCCGGAAAGATAGATTTGTTTAGTTTCCTGTGTAAATGCTTGTATGCTAACTAAACACAACACAATAGTGATTTTTATAACCTTAGCCATTATATCAACAATATGGATGAAAATTCTCATCATGAATACCACTCATTTTACTTTCAGGAGCAAAGATAGTCCCATCTTCACTAAATCCTTCAAAAAACTGCATGTGTGTAGATTGGGTACACACCTTGAAGTTGCTCTGCGAATACTGATTTTCTCTTGCTATATTTAGGCTATGAAACTAAATTTTCATTCAGCCTGCATTTCCATAGCTTTTATACTGATATCCTTTCAATTAACAGCCCAGGAAGCAGATACAATCTGGACATACAAAAGCACAGATGACCCTGGAAAACCTATTCCCCATCTCTGGAAATCTGAAATCCCATCATCTTGCCCAATTGGGATATCCGCAAATTATTCCGGGATACTCTTCACTGGTCGTTTTTCAAATTACACAAAGGCAGATACCTGGTATCCTTCATGGGCTTCCGATGGCAACATGTACTCTGGTTGGACAGATGGAACAATCGGTAAAATGGATTTTGTGTGGTCGGCAAGATATAAAGATGCTCAAACCGGTCAGGCTAAAATTACCGGTGATGATCCAATGAATCTGCAGATTGAAAATTTGGGAATCACGGTCTCTTCTGCACTGCCCTATCAAGGTCGATACCCATGTGGGAGCCTGGTACATAACGGAATCTGGTATTACGGAACATATGCTTTGCATCAACCAACTGAAGAAATCAGGGCTAAATTCGGCTGGTATATTCTTGGCCCCTTCCTGGGGTTTAGATGGTCAACAGATTACGGTCATACTTGGAATGAAAGTCCTCACACAGGAAAGAATCCCATCTTCAGTGATCCCTCTTTTGCAGAGTATGATATGGATGACGGAAAAACCGGCCAGTTTGTAAAAATGGGCGCTCCTCACTTTGTCGATTTTGGAAAAAATATGGAGCATTCACCGGATAAGAAAGCTTACTTGGTTGGTCATGGAGCATCTGAACCTGACCCCAATCCACGTATAGCAAACAATTCCTGGAATTCTGGTGATGAGATATACCTTTCAAGAGTCACACCCTCTATCGAGAACATCAATGATGCATCTAAATATGAGTTCTTTGGGGGGTATGATAAATCTGGAGATGCCATATGGCTTAATGACTACTCAAAGTCAAAACCCATTTTTAAATGGAATAATAAATGTGGTATCGTTACCATGACCTATAATCCCGGTCAGGATAACTACCTGATGTGTATTACTCATGCTAATAAGGATACCACAAGCAGGGAAAGTTATGACACCTATATACTTGAATCAAAGAGTATCACCGGTCCCTGGAAGATTATTAACTACATGAAAGAATTTGGAAGGCAAGCCTATTTTGTAAATATTCCATCAAAGTTTATTAGTTCTGATGGATTAACCATGTGGCTCTGTTACTCAGCCAATTACATGTTTAATAAAGATAGAAACAATCCTGAATTTCTTGCAAACGAGAAACCAAAAGGAAGTGCTTATGCTCTGAGCTTACATGAAATAAAGCTCAGCAAAATTGAGAAAGAGCTTAGTTACAAAAATGCCCGAGCGGAAAAATCAGGAAATATTATTACTGTTTCAAGCGGTAAAATGGAGCGAAGCTGGCAGGTAACAGGGAATGGCTTGCGAACAATAGGCTTAAAGGATCTGTCGAATAAAAATAGCTACCTCAAAAATCACATCGACAATTTATCCGACTGGGATTTACCCGGCCTAATTGATTCAACATCAAAAGCTGAATTGACAGATTTTCAAATAATTATCAATGATGATGATGGTTTTACCAACAAGCACATCGAGGTAATCTCCACTTTTCTTTATCCTGATGCTGGTCTTGAAATTCAACACGTAATCTGGGTGTATTCTGATGCACCGGGTATCCGGACACAGTTGAGAGTAAAACGGAACACGGCTATCCCTGTTGATAAACTGCCCTTTAAGGAAGGAGAACGTATCGATTGCGGAAACAGGATTGCTGTACCAAGTGCGAGAAATGAGTTTCTTCCTCTCGACTTCTCTAAGGAGAATGTACGTCGATATTGGGGCTATTATAATAACCCGGGAGGAAGGCATGATCCCAGTCGAGACATGCTAAAGGAAGAAATAGTAAAAGGCTACCCGCTCTTCCTGCCCGAAGACATCAATTGGGCTAGTGGTCTGAGTGTAGAATATAATTCAGGTGAAAATGGAGTATGTGTAGTCAAAGAATCGCCAAAATGCGTGAATGAGCAGAGTCATTACACCGGAAGCTTTTATTCTGGTCCTGATGGTTTATCTTCTACTGGCTGGGGCTTAACTCCTGATGAAATTCTTACCGACAGGTTCAGGGAGTGCTGGGCAACGTGGACTATTTTATGGTCTGGTGGAAATGATGGTATGCAATTGGCTCTGAAGCAATTCGACAGAGCCCGTTATCCTGTGTATCAGGAAAGAGACATGTTTATTCAGAGTAACACCTGGGGGCCTGCTGATCCTGGTGGCTCACAGTTTACTGATAAAGAATACCTGATGAAAGAGATTCCTGCTCTCGCTAATTTGGGTATCGATGTTATGCAAATTGATGATGGATGGCAGAGTGGCGGACTATCTACAGGTGCCCGGGATTTCACTCCAAGGTATGAGAACGGTTGGAAGGATATTAAGGCTGAAATGGATAAACATGGACTGCGATTCGGGTTGTGGGTTACTGCTCAACTAGCAACTGCCGAAGAGATGAAAAAGAACCTTGATGAACTAGGTTTTATTGCATGGAAGGCCGATTTCGATCATTTATCAAACCGTGATGATTATGAGGCGAGGTCAAAGAAATACCGGGATGTACTGAAACACTCCTGGATGAAAACCCAATTCAGCCTTTGCCCTGAATATGACGACCCACGCTATGGCTGGTATTATTTCAAGGAGTACGGAAGTATATATTTCCAGAATATTCAGGAGAGTTTACCTGCTCACCTCACCATGGTTCCATATCAGGTATTGAGGCAGCATTGGTTAATGTCTAAATACTTCAATAGCAATAAATTGCAGGTAATGTTACAGAATCCAAAGCGTGTTAACCCTACACGTAGCGATGCACCACAGCACAGTCATTCATACTGCTTCGCTATGGGTGTACCATTTGCACCCTGCTTCTTTCAATCAGGGCAATACCTCGACCAGGACGAAACGGTGGAGATGAAAGCCTTTATTAGCCGTTTTAAAAAACATCAGGATAAAATATTTTCTTGTTATACCTTTCCTATTGGGGACCTACCTGATAATCAAAGCTGGTGTGGTTTTCAAATGATCAACCAGGATAATCCAGACTATAATTACCTTCTGATATTTAGGGAACTGCATAACCTTGAAACAGAAAAGGACATGAAGTTGAAAATGCTTTCCGGCAAAACAATAAGAATCGAGAATATTGAAACAGGTGAAAGCTCAATAGAAACAGTAGCTGATGATGGTTATGTAAAATTCAAGATCAAGAGCCAGGCTGATTATCTGTTTCTTCGATATGAGATAGTTAGATAGCTTTAAAATGAGATAATTTAATGATTTATAGATACTCTTTTCTTTCCCTTTTACTATTTATTTTATTCAGCGGATGTACCTCCGTTAGTAAGAAAGCAGAAGCTTACTTTGATGAGGCAGTTGCGGTATGGCCGGTCGACCGTCAATTTGAAAAAAATATCACCATAGGATTCAGGGCTGAATTTGAAAAGCCAGATAATGAAGATGCTATTCTCAGAATAACTGGTTCCAGTCTGTACCGGATATTTCTAAATAATGTCTTTGTTGGTCATGGACCTGCCAGAGCGGGCCATGGATATTACAGAGTTGATGAATGGGATCTTAATAAGTATCTCAAGGACAGTGTAAATACTCTGATCGTCGAGGTAGCCAGTTACAATGTCAACTCCTTTTATTTACTAGATCAGCCAGGTTTTATTCAGGCTGAAATAGTTGCGGATGGCAATGTAATAGCAGCAACATCAGACAAGAATGGTGATTTCCTAGCCTACCAGATTAAGGAAAGAGTCCAGAAGGTTCCCCGCTATTCCTTCCAACGTCCCTTTATTGAATACTACAAAATAGGGCTTGAGGCTTATGGCTTAGGGCTTAAGGATAAGGAAGAAGTGATGAGTTTGGAAGATGTTGGGCCTAAGGGGCTTATACCTCGACGGATACCTTACCCTGATTTTACGGTTGTTAAGCCAGAAAAGGTTGTAGCTCAGGGTAAAGTAGTGACTGGGATTAAAAGAGATCATTATTGGCGTGATAGAGCAGTGACGAACATTGGTCCAAAGCTTGGTGGTTTTCCTGAGGATGAGTTGGAATATAATCCGGCTATTGAACTGCAGGAGATGGAAAACTCAAGTTGCGAGTTGCGGGTTGCGAGTTGCGGGTTGGGAAGTAAGCAGTCGGCAGTAGGCAGTCAGCAGTCTTCAGTAGGCAATGGGCAGTATGCAGTCGGCAGTATGCAGGAAAAAGAGTTTTTTATACTGGATTTGGGAACTAACCTTAGTGGATTTATCGGATTGGAAATAAAGGTTCAAAAACCCACAAGACTCTTCATCACTTTTGATGAAATATTACAGGATGGAGATGTAAATTTCATGCGTTTAGGTACCATCGCTGCTTTAACTTATGACCTTAACCCTGTAACACGCAACCCGGAACCCGAAACTCGCAACCCACAACCCGCAACCCGGAACCCGGAACCCGCAACAATTTCTCTCGAGTCTTTCGAACCATACACCTTCCGCTATGCTAAGATCATTGTTAC
>CAYXQX010000085.1:0-10283 GCA_964467485.1 uncultured Porphyromonadaceae bacterium
ACATACTACTTCCTCGGTATGCACACCAACCAGATACTGACTTCTAAGCGGCCGATACTGCTGGAGGACAAGAGTAAAGAAGGGTGTTATTCTTGGTTATGATGAAACCCCACTTATTGAACCAGGCAGAGAAACGCTGGGAAGCCTGTTGCAAAATAAGGGCTATAAAACAGCTTGTATTGGCAAATGGCATGTTGGGCTGAATTGGCAAACTAAGAATGACTATGTGATTCGGAACGACAGTAATAAATGGAATGAATACTCGGGAATATTTAAGGAAAATGAAGAGAACATTGACTTCACAAAACCTGTATCAGGAGGCCCAAATGACCTGGGTTTCGATTATTCTTTCATAACCCTCGGTTGCTCAACGGGCGATAATCCATATTGCTTTATTGAAAACCAAAAAACAGTTGGAATACCCTCTGTAATGCTCTCTGAAAAATGGATTGGACAGCCCGGGGTTGTTACGGCCCTTATGGAACCCAGCTGGTCGATGGAGGATGTTGACCTGACATTTACACAAAAAGCAACAGATTTTATTGACAAGCATATGAATTCAAATCCTGATGATCCTTTTTTCCTCTACCTGGCTCTATCCTCTCCTCATATCCCCTTTTTACCTCCTGATTTTACAAAAGGTAAAAGTGATGAAGGACCCAGGGGGGATCTTGTATTGGTGGTTGACTGGAGTTTAGGGGAAATAAATAAATCATTGGAAAAATATGATTTGAAGGAGAATACACTTCTGATTTTCACAAGTGATAATGGTCCACGGAGGGGAGGAAATGGTCATAAATCAGCCTGGGAGTATAGAGGATATAAGGCAAATATCTGGGAAGGAGGACACAGAGTCCCCTTCATTGCCAGATGGCCAGGTAAAATTCAGGAAGGTACAATGAGCAATGAAACGATCAGCTTGACTGATATGCTGGCTAGCTTTGCTTCGTTGAGTGGGCAAACTCTTGGGACAAATGCAGGAGAGGACAGCTATAATGTGCTGCCAGTATTACTTGGTGAGGAGACTGACAATAATGAACAAGTAAGAATTTTCCATTCTGTTTCAGGCGTATTCGCCATCAGGAAAGGAAAATGGAAACTAATAGAAGGAACAAAAGGAAATGGATCAGGAAATATAAATTTAAATCAGGATTCATTGAATTTTGTCGGTCAGCTCTACGACCTTGAAAATGATCCTTATGAAACGACTGATCTTTTCGAACAAAGGCCAGAGATAGTAAATGAACTTAGAAAACATCTAATAAGCCTGAAATGAAAATAAGATCCATTGTCTTCATCCTATATATCATCCTATTAGCCTTTCCCTTCGGAGAAATTAATGGTCAGGACAAAAATAACATCCCTGAATCATCAAGAGTAATTTCTTTCGATCAACCGGCCAGCTTATGGGTTGAGGCCCTTCCTATTGGTAATGGCAGGCTTGGTGGGATGATTTATGGGCGCACCCATGAAGAGCTAATACGCTTAAATGAAAATTCCCTGTATGCAGGGGGCCCTTATAATTCAAACGGCCCGGGAGGATACCCATATCTCGATTCCATAAGACAGCTTGTTTTTGACGGGAAAGGCAAGGAAGCAGAAAAATTGTTTGAAGAAACGATGATGTCGAGAAATTGGCAACAGGAGTCGGCCCCGTATCAGCCATTAGGGGACCTGAAAATTCTCAACCCCGGGCATTCCAATGTCTCCGGATATAAAAGGGAATTGCTTCTGGATTCAGCTCTGGCAAAAGTAAGCTATAAGGTTGGGGATGCAGAGTTCACCCGTACATCGTTTTGCTCCTATCCTGATCAGGTAATGGTGATAAGAATAGAAGCATCAAAACCCGGCAGCATTAACTCTTATTTCAGTATTGAAGGAAGAACCAATCCAAGCGGCACGAGGGATGAAAAATGGAGGGTCTCCTCCACGGGGGACAACACCCTAAGTCTATCAGGAATGACAAGAAGCATCAAGGTCTCTGATAAAAGATTGAAATATGAGAGTAGAATATTGATAGTTCCTGAGGGAGGTTCAATGAAAACAGAATACGGGTCAAATTTACCTTTGATACATGTAGAGGGAGCCAATTCAGTAACACTATACATGACAGCTGCAACATCTTATAAGCGTTATGATGATGTATCCGGGGATCCTCAAAAGAAAAACGATGAAGTACTGACCGGTATTTCAGGAAAATCCTATGATGAAATACTGAGCACTCATATTGGTGATTTTAGTAGGCTATTCAACAGGGTTTCATTGAATCTGGATGACAACAATACAGCTGATATCTCAACAGATAAAAGATTTGATTTATTCGCTGATGGCAAGGATCAAAATTTCGCATCCCTGTTCTTTCAATATGGCAGGTATCTTTTGATAAGCTGCTCAAGACCGGGAGGGATAGCCGCTAACCTGCAGGGGCTGTGGAATGAATACATGAACCCGCCCTGGAATGGAGGTTTCACCACCAACATCAATTTTGAAATGAATTATTGGTTGTCCGATATGACCAATCTTTCAGAGTGTAGGGAGCCTCAGTTATCGATGATAAAGGACATGCATGAAACAGGAACAGAAACAGCCAGGCTTAATTTCAATGCTGATGGATGGACCTTCAACTGTAATACCGATATCTGGATGATGAGCGCCCCTATATATGGTGCATATTGGGGTACCTGGCAAGGAGCATCAGCCTGGTTCTGCGATGATTTATGGGAACATTTCCTCTTCACTAGGGATACAGCATATCTAAAAGAATATTATCCTTTGATTCGTGATGCAGCTTTATTCTTTGATCAAACTCTGGTAGAGCATCCAAAATATGGATGGCAGGTGATAAATCCCTCAGGGTCACCCGAGAATGGCCCGGGTGGAGACCTTGCATGGAAACGTAATCCAGATGGTTCCCGTAACAGGCCAATTGGGATTTGTGCGAGCTCTACCTGCGATAATTCCCTGGTTAGTGAACTATTTAAACAATTTATTGAGGCATCTGAGATCCTTGGATTGGATAAAGAGCTGGCAAAATCTGTATCTAAAAAAAGGGAACTATTGCCGCCTTATCAAATCGGTCAACATGGCCAGATACAGGAATGGCTTGAAGATCTGGACCTTCCAGAGGATAAGCACAGGCATACCTCCCATTTATGGGGACTTCATCCAGGAACATCTATTGATATTATTAAAACTCCTAAGCTTGCAAAAGCCGCAATGGTAACACTGGATCATCGAGGCGATGAATCAACAGGGTGGGCCTTAGCCTGGAGAACCAATTTTTGGGCCAGGCTACAGGATGGTAACAGGGCGTATAAATTGCTTAGTCGACAATTACAACTTGTTGACTCTGACGAGTATGGGCGAGGCCCGGGAGGCACTTACCTGAATATGTTTGATGCTCATCCACCCTTCCAGATAGATGGCAATTTTGGAGGCACATCAGGAATAACTGAAATGCTTATACAATCCCATAATGGATACATCGAATTTCTACCTGCCCTACCGGATGCCTGGCCAAAAGGCGAACTCTCTGGGATTAAAGCAAGAGGAGCGTTCGAACTTGACTTCAAATGGAATAATGGTGATTGGACTCAGGCTGAAATATTGTCTTTAAAAGGGCTTCCCTGTTCAATAAAATCAGGATTAAAAATAACAGTCACAGCTAGCGGGGAAAAGGTCAAACTCACAAAAAAAGGGAAGAACTTATATATCTTCAAAACTACTCCCGGTACTAAATATACAGTAAAACCTAACTAAGATGAAACTAGCGAATATAGTTTTGTGTGTGTTCCTGATTTCAGGATTATCAGCCTGCCATCCAGGTGATGATATGGATAATCGAAATATGGACAGCGCCAAAGATGCAGTCATAACAGAGCTGACAGATAAATTTGGAGAAGCTGAATCTGAGAGGATAAAAAAAGGAGTAGATCATTTGGCAAACTTGTGGTTTGAAGAGGATGGTAGTTCCGAGGATTTCAAGGTTTTCTGTGAGAAACAATTTGTTCCATCAGGAGAGAGGCTCGACCAGCTTTTCAAGACTGTGGAAAATCAGCTTGAGCTAATAAACGGGCATACAAGAGAAATGAGCATTTACCTGGATCTCCCTATTGTTACCCATCAAAGACCGGTGACTGAAATCGACCGACTATTTAGCAAGTCTAAGCCAAATGTAAATTTCTACGATAGCAAACTGGCTTTTGCGATAGCCTTAAACTTCCCCTATTATAAAGCTGAGGAAAAGGAAGAAATGGGAGGAACATGGAGCAGAAAAAAATGGGCAATGGTTCGGTTGGGTGATCGGTTTGACTTCAGGCCTGATCCGGAAATTAGGATTGAGCCATTACCCTTGCCAGAAGATCTTGCCGACTACACCAAACTGTATATCATATCAATGGATCAAATCCTGTCCTCTGACATGGAAGTTTTATTCCCGGCAGGCACTCGACTGAACTGCCATAATGGTCTAAGAGATGAAATAAAAGGTCTTTATACAAGGGAAAACCCACTTCCAAGGCAGGAAATGATTAGACGGGTGGTGATGCATATTTTAGACCAAAGCATCCCAAAATGTATGGTAGGCGAAACAGAATACTACTGGATGCCTAAATCAAATAAGGTGTTTAAAAAAGAGAATGGAAAATTTGTTGAGGCCGAATTCGAAGAGGAAAAAGACAGACGATACAGATTTCTACACAATCGCTTTAACTCTAAAATCAGGGAGGATGAAAAATATCCTGAGGGTTCAACTTACCTCACCAGAACTTTTGAGAACCGGCAGTTAAGTGAGGAAAGAATCGTTGCCCTTCTGGAATCTATTGTTGGCTCTCCTGAGCGTTATGAGGTAGCTAAAATCCTGGAAGCTAGATTAGGAAGAGAATTGCAACCCTTTGACATATGGTACCCGGGTTTTCAAAGCCAGTCGAGTTATGATATGGATGAGCTCGACAGAATACTTCGTGAAAAATACCCTACCCCGCTTGCCTTCCAGAATGATATCCCAAACATTTTAAGAAGAGTTGGCTTCGAGGATGATATTGCTGATTTCCTTGGCACTCATGTCATTGTTGATCCAATTCCATCCGGAGGTCATGCTAACGGAGCACAAATGAAAGGTGAAAGTGCACATTTAAGAACCCGTTTTGAGCCATATGGTCTTAACTATAAGGGCTACCGGATTGGCATGCATGAGACAGGACACACAATTGAACAAAACATCTCGCTATATCACACCGACTACTACTCTCTTAAAGGAATACCCAGCGCACCCTTCACTGAATGCATGGCAGACCTGATTGCATACAGGGATGTACTTGGATTAGGCGTCAGCAATGAATACAGCCAGAAAGAGCGGGAACTAAATGCCCTGGCCTCCTTCATGTATGTTTGGGAAATGGGAGCTGAAGGGCTCCATGAAATCAGGGTATGGAATTGGTTTTATGAACATCCCGATGCTAGCGTTGAACAGTTACGACAAGCAACATTAAGTATTGCCGAAGATGTATGGAATGAATACTTTGCTGATATTTTTGGAGAGAGAGACAATCCGATTTTATCAATCTATAACCATTTTCTTAGTGGCAGTCTATACCTCCATGCTTACCCTCTTGGAAATATTATCCTGATGCAGGTTGAAGAATATTTTGAAGGCAGAGATTTCGCTCAGGAAATGGTAAGAATGTGTACAATTGGCAAATTAACTCCTGATCTGTGGATGCAGAAAGCCACAGGTGATAAGGTTAGTGCTGAGCCAATGCTCCGGGCAGTGAGAAAGGCGATCAATAATTATTGATCCCAATACTCACCAATGATTTTCTGAATATGAGAATATTCCTCATCGGTACCAGATTTAAAATTTGACAATAATAAATGAATATAATATGCGACATTTAACTTTATCCCTATTCATCATTCTAATCGCGAGCATTACCTGCCAGGTAAAAGCCCAAAATATCACCCTTGAAGAACTTGAAGAAATAGCCATTATCGACCAGAAAGTGATGATGCCGATGCGCGATGGAATAAGATTATCTACAGATATATACCGCCCAAAAACAAGTGGACCAGTACCGATAATTTTTGAACGCACTCCTTATAATTTCAATGCTTATAGAGATGGAAAGCTCAATACTGGAAAATTCAAGAAGATACATGATATTGTAAGTAGGGGTTATGCTTTCGTTGTTCAAAATGAGAGAGGGAGATATTATTCGGAGGGTGATTGGGATATCCTTGGCGTTCCTCTTACCGACGGTTATGATGCCTTTAGCTGGATGACAGATCAGCCCTGGTGTAATGGAAAGATAGGAACTCTGGGTTGTTCTTCCACCGCTGAGTGGCAGATGGCAGTTGCCTCTCTGGATCACCCATCCCACGCGGCCGTTGTACCAATGGGTTACGGTGCCGGAGTAGGCAGGATTGGCGAATACTATGAACAGGGTAATTGGTTCAGGGGGGGAGCTCATCAGCTGCTTTTCACTAACTGGCTTTCCTGGGTGCAGCACGACCCCTATCGGCCAAGGCCTCCTGAAGGAATGAAACAGGATGATCTGTTAAGAATCCAGCGTTTTTTTGACCTTGAGCCTGATAAATGGGCCATTGACTGGTCAGAGGCCTTTTGGACCCTGCCCTTAAACAAAATGCTGGACACCCTCCATCTTCCCAAAGGAATCTGGGATGAACTGATAAGCAGAAAACCTGATGATCCTGAATGGTATACAGGAGGATTATATCACGATGATATGCCATTTGGAACTCCGGGTTTCTGGTTTATATCATGGTATGATATCGCAGCAGCTCCTAATATCGCTCTGGTCAATCATCTGAAAAATAATATTGTAGATCAGGAGATAGCCAATAATCAGTATATGATAATAGCCCCATCCAGACATTGTGGATTCTGGGGGGATAAAGAGGACATGAGTATAGGAGAAAGATATATTGGAGATCCCTCAATGGAATATGACAAACTGATATACGCTTGGTTTGATCAATGGCTTAAGGATGATGGAGCCGATTTCACAAGCGACCTCCCATATGTTCAGTATTACACCATGGGTTCAAACAAATGGCAATCGGCAGAAGACTGGCCGCCGGAAAATACAGAGATGATAAGATATTATCTTAACAGCAATGGAAATGCCAATAGCCTTAATGGTGATGGGAGCTTATCAATGAAATTACCAGGAAGAAAGGATAATCCTGATTCATTTATATACGATCCTTTGAATCCGGTTATGTCATACGGAGGAAATTTTTGTTGTTATGGGAACGCTATTAAGGTAGGTTCATTTGATCAGTCGGAAATGGAGGAAAGGGATGATATACTGGTATATACTACTGAAATTCTGGAAGAAGGCATTGAAGTGTCCGGGTTTATTGAAACTACATTATTTGTTTCCTCAGATATTAAAGACACAGATTTTACAATAAAACTTATTGATGTTTATCCAGACGGACGTGCATTTAATCTGGATGAAACCATACAGAGGGTGAGATACCGTGAAGGTTACAACAAAGAGGTTTTCATGGAGCCTGATGAAGTATATGAAGTCGGGCTGACACCCATGGCAACAAGTAACTTCTTTGATGCTGGTCACAGAATCCGTATAGAAGTTTCAAGCAGCAATTTCCCGCGTTTCGACAGGAACCTGAATACTGGAGGAAATAATTATGATGAATCTGAAGGTATAGTTGCAACTAATTCAATACATCATTCTAAAAAATATCCATCTGTAATCAAATTGCCAATTGCTAAAAAAATAAAGTACTGACTATTTTTTTAATCGCCTGTATATCAATGAAAATAATAACAAACACCCCGGATAGAAAAAATAACTTTATTTAGCATGAACAGGATAATCATCATTGCAATACTAATCTTCCTGCCCACTTTTATTTATGGACAAGAAGATAAAAAAGCTGTAACTGGACAAGAACGTAAGCTAGATTGGGCTAAACACCAACTGATGGAAGATGAATCACTCTTCAAAGAACTTCCGTGGATACAGATCGGCCCTATGCTAAATAGTGGTAGAATTGCAGGCTTTGTTGGGATACCGGGCGACCCAAGTATTATGTATGCAAGTGCTACAGTAGGTGGGGTATGGAAAACCATTAATGCCGGAACTACCTGGGAGCCAATTTTCGATGAGCAAATGACCCAGACCATAGGAGATATTGAAGTCTGTCCATCAAATCCGGATTTATTATGGGTTGGCACAGGGTCTTCCAATCTATCAGGATCAGCATACCCCGGATCCGGAGTTTTTAAAACCACCGACGGAGGGAAAAGCTGGGAACACATGGGCCTTGAAGAATGCCAGCACGTGATGAGAATAGCGATTGCTCCTGATAATCCTGATGTTGTTTATGTTGCTGCCATGGGAAGTAAATATTATCCCGAAGAGGGTACGATTGGTTTATTCAAAACTACAGATGGTGGTGAAAACTGGAAAAAAGTTCTTTCCGATGACAGATATACTGGCTGTCCGGATGTGTCCATCCATCCTGAAAACAGCAACATTGTATATGCAACTACCTGGAACAAAAAGGAGACCAGAGGACATGTTTACAAATCAATGGATGCAGGGACTAACTGGGAAATGATGCTGGATGGGCTTCCTGATGGGCAGAAGATTGGCAGGATAGGCCTCGATATTTCATTGAGTAATCCTGATTTTGTTTATGTGTACATGAATAACCACAATGAGTTTGAAGGGGGAAATCAGGATAAAAAAGAAGAAGTAAAGGCAAGAAAGAAAAAACCCGAAGGCCTCACCTTGAAGAAAATCAGGAAAATGAGTGATAAAAAGTTTCTGGATATTGATTCAACTCTCCTGGCTAATTTTTTAAGACGAAATGGGATAATCCGATCCTTTGGAGTTGATGATGTGAAAGGAATGGTTAAAGATGGGGAGCATACTGCAAAATCTTTATCCGATTGTATTGAAAAGTATTGGACTAATGACAACCAGGGCAAAAACAGAGGTGCAAAGATTGGCGGCGAAGTATATAAAACTGAGAATGGTGGAAAATCCTGGAGCAAAACTCATGAGGAGCCAATCTATCTTCTTTCATCATTCGGTTGGTCATTCTGTGATATTAAAATATCTCCTGATGATGAAAATGAAATTTATATCCTTGGGGTAACTCTGCAACATTCAACAGATGGAGGTAAAACCTTCACCCCAAATGAAGGGAGGCAGGTTCATATTGTTCCGAATATTTCTAAATTCCTTCACCTCGACCAGCATGATATCTGGATTGATCCGGCTAATCCAAAAAGAATTCTTTTGGGTAATGATGGTGGTGCCTTTATCAGTTATGACAAAGGGGAGAACTGGATGCACCATAATACTATGCCAATAGGAATGTTTTATAAGATTGCGGTTGACATGGAGGAACCCTATAATATTTATGGTGGCACGCAGGATGATTCACATGTATATGGGCCCAGTGATCAAAACCTGGCATATCATTCAGGTGAAAAGTGGAAATATATATGGTTGGATCGCTGGTCGGGAGGTGATGGTTTGCATATCATGCCTGATATCAACGACCCGAATATTGTTTACTATGAGAGTCAGGGAGGAGCATTGCGAAGGAAAAACCTGGAGGATAATTCGAAGGTTTATGTAAAACCGAAAAGAGAGTTTTGTGAATATCCATTGAGAACAGATTGGTCTACACCATTTTATGTATCTCCCACTGAGGAGAACACAGTTTATTATGGAGCCAACAGATTATACAAATCCATTGACAGAGGTGATAATTGGCTGGCTATCAGCCCTGATCTCTCCATAAAGGTAGAAGAAGGCAAGAAGCCAAACGACAAGATAACTTCCTTTTGTGTGGATGATAATAATCCTGATTTGATCTATGCCGGAACGAATGCAGGGGTAATTCACATTACCAGGAATGGTGGGGAAAGTTGGGAGATGATCAGTTCTGATCTTCCGGATTATAGAGCCAACTGCATTAAAATTTCTAAGCATACAGAGGGATTAGTCTACATGATATTCTCCGGAAATGGAGCTGACAGAAAGCCTTATGTATACATGAGTTCAGATTATGGTGAAAACTGGAAATCTATTATTGGAAACCTTCCTCTTGAAAAAGCCAGATCTCTGGCTGAAGATCCATTAAGAGAAGGTGTCCTTTATTTGGGTACCGAGCTGGGCGTCTATGTTAGTTTGAATAATGGCGATGAATGGGTTTCACTTTCTACAGGACTGCCTGCTGTTGCCGTCGATGATCTGCTGGTTCACTCCAGAGAGAAC